>JBAPYE010000483.1:0-6677 GCA_049284575.1 Desulfobacterales bacterium | reverse complement strand
GGGCAACATCCCCCAGGCGGAGAAGTGGGAGCCGTCGTTTCAAGCGGCCACCGTTGAAAAATACACGCGCCTTTCCATCGGGGTGCGGGACCAGCATCCGGACCTTGTGGTTTGGCCCGAGACCGCCGTTCCGTTTTATTTTGGCCGAGACGCCGAACTTTCGCTGGGGGTGGCCGAGGCCGTGCGCCGCACCGCAGCCAGCTTCCTGATCGGCAGCCCGTCATACACCCTGCAGGATGCCGACCCGCGGTTTTACAACAGCGCCTTTCTGCTGGGGCCCGAGGCGGAGGTGCTCGGAAAATACGATAAGGCGCACCTGGTGCCCTTCGGTGAATACGTCCCGCTGCGTCGCTGGCTGCCGTTTCTGGGAAAAATCGTCGCCCAGGTGGGGGACTTCGAGGCCGGCCCCAAAGGGCTGACCCTGCAATGGGGACCTTATCGCCTGGGGGTCCAGATCTGCTACGAGATTATTTTCCCCCACCTTTCGCGCGCCATGGTTTTGAATGGGGCGGACCTGATCGTCAACCTGACCAATGACGCCTGGTACGGTCGCAGCAGCGCCCCCTTCCAGCACTTCATGATCACGGTATTCCGGGCGGTGGAGAACCGGCGGACGCTGGTGCGGGCCGCCAATACCGGTATCAGTGGTTTTGTCGACCCGGTGGGGCGCGTGCAGTCGGCCACCGCTCTTTTCGAAGACGCCGCCGTCGCCCGGTCGCTGCCGATGCTCAAGGAACGGTCCGTTTACACCCGCTGGGGAGATTTTTTTGCCGGGGCCTGCCTGGCCGGCGCCGCGGTTCTGGTGACCGCGGCGGGTATCCGGCGCCGGCGCTGACCTATCTTGCTCAAACCGTCATTTACAGGAGGAAAGGGAATATGACTGTCGAATACAAACAGACCATCAAGGAGCTGCGCAAGAAATTCGAACAACTGAAAGACTATCTTTGACCTGCCGGCCAAGGAAGACCGCCTGAAGGAAATTGAATTCCAGATCGCCAAGGACCGCTTCTGGGACAACCCCGAGGAGACCCGGCCGATTCTCAGGGAGCGCTCCGTGCTCGCAGCCCAGGTGGAGCGCTACCACACGCTGATGAAGGAGCTGGAGGAAAGCGAAATTTGGATGGAGCTCGGTGTCGAGGAGTCCGACGCCGGCACCGTGCAGGAGGCCCATCAGCTGCTGGAGGCGTTGGACCGGAAGATCGCGGCCTTCACTTTGAGCCTGATGCTCGACGGCGAAGACGACAGCAACAACGCCATCGTTTCCATCAACGCCGGCGCCGGCGGCACCGAAGCCCAGGACTGGGCCGAAATGCTGTTCCGGATGTACTCGCGTTACGTGGATCGCAAGGGCTACGGCCTGGAGCTGATCGACCTGCAGCCGGGCGACGAGGCCGGCATCAAGAGTGTGACCTTTACCGCCAGCGGGGAATTCGCTTACGGCTATTTGAAGTCGGAAATCGGGGTTCACCGCCTGGTGCGGATTTCCCCGTTCAACGCCAGCGGCAAACGGCATACCTCTTTTGCCTCCGTGTTCGTATTTCCCGAACTGGACAACGATATCGTCGTGGACATCGAGGATAAAGACCTGCGCATCGACGTCTTCCGAGCCAGCGGGGCCGGCGGCCAGCACGTCAACAAAACCAGCAGCGCGGTGCGCATCACCCACCTGCCGAGCGGCATCGTCGTCCAGTGCCAGCAGGAAAAATCCCAGCATCGCAACAAGGACATGGCCATGAAGGTGCTCAAGTCCAGACTCTACCAGGCCGAGAAGCGGCGCCAGGAGGAAAAGCTCCAGGAAATCCACGACGGCAAGGAGGACATCGCCTGGGGCAGCCAGATCCGGTCCTATGTGCTGCAACCCTACCAGATGGTCAAGGACCACCGCATCAATCTGGATGTGGGGGACGTCAACAGCGTGCTGGACGGCGATCTGGACCCCTTCATCGAGGGGGTGCTGCTCTCCAAAAAGCACCGCAAATGAACCCTGTCGACCTCATTCGCGCGTACTACGACCCCGCCGGCAAGGCCTACGGGCTGCTGATGCGGCACGTTGAGCAGGTGGCCCGCAAGGCCCTGGCGGTCGCCGCACGGGTCAAGGCGCCGACGGTCGATCTGGCCTTTATCGAGTCCGCCGCCCTGCTGCACGACATCGGCATTTTCCTGACCGACGCCCCGCTTCTCGGCTGCACCGGGACCCGGCCCTACCTCTGTCACGGGGTTCTGGGCCGGGAACTTCTGGAAAAGGCCGGTTTGCCGCGGCACGCGCTGGTCTGCGAGCGCCACGTGGGGGTGGGCCTCAGCCGGGAGGAGATTGAAAAAAATCGGCTGCCACTGCCCAGCCGGGACATGCGGCCGGTCTCGCTGGAAGAGCAGATCGTTTGTTTCGCCGACAAGTTTTTCTCCAAAAACGGCGATGGCGGTGGCGTCGGCGGCGAGAAGTCTCTGAGCCGGATCCGGGCTGAGCTGGCGCCCTTTGGGACGGACAAGGTGGCGATCTTTGATGCCTGGGCCCGGCGTTTCGGAGAGGTCCCAGCCTGAAGGCCCCTCCAAAAACAAGCCGTCCCGCCCGGTGGGGGCAGGACGGCTTGGGTGAAAACGGCCAAAGGCGGCGGGTGTCGGGTAGGAGGCGATCAGGGAGGTTTTCTCAACCAAAGGGGTCTTCGATGCGAATATTCGATAGCCATTGCCACCTGGATGACGCCGTCTTTGACGGGGACCGGGCCGCGGTGCTTCTCCGGGCGCACGCCGCCGGTGTCCGGGCCATGCTGGTGGCCGGGATCAGCCTTGCGAGTTCTCTCAAAGCCGTGCGGATGGCGGAAAAGGACGCGGGGGTTTATGCGGCTGTGGGGGTCCACCCGCATGACGTGAAGCACTGCAGCACCGCCCAGTTGTCGGAGTTGCGCCGGTTGGCGGGTCGGCCCGCGGTGCATGCCTGGGGCGAGATCGGCCTGGATTTCAACCGCATGTATTCCCCCCGCTCGGACCAGGAGCACTGGTTTTTGCGGCAGTTGGAGACGGCCGATGCGCTGGACCTGCCGCTGATTTTTCACGAACGGGATTCCGGCGGCCGGTTTTTAACACTCCTGCAAAGCCGCCCGCGGCCCGCACGCCGCGGCGTGGTGCACTGCTTCAGCGGCAGTGACGACGAGCTGGACGCCTATCTATCGTTGGGACTGCATATCGGCATCACCGGGATCCTGACCCTGCAAGGCCGCGGGGCGGCCCTGCGCCGAATGGTGACCCGCATGCCGCTGCAGCGCCTGCTGGTGGAGACCGACGCCCCCTACCTGACCCCGGCCCCGGAAAAAAACCGCACCCGCCGAAACGAGCCGGCCTTTGTCAAATCGACGCTGCTCTGTCTGGCGGAGGTTCGCGGGGAGGCTCCAGAGGTGCTGGCCGCGGCGGTTTGGGAAAACACCTGCCGGCTTTTTGGGGTCAGCGCCAGCCCGCAGACGGTGGCATCCTGAAGCGGGCAATTATTTCTGCATCAGGTGGGTGATGGCCTTTTCCAGGCCGTCGAGGGAAAGTTGGAACATGGGGAAAATCCGGCCGATGGCCTTGACGGTCTGGGAGTAGTCCCAATAGCGCTCGTCCATGGGGTTAAGCCAGGCGCAGTGGCGGAAGGTCTCCGCCAGAAATGCCAGGCGTTCGAAGCTGGGCCGTCCGCTGCGCTCCTCGATGTGGATGGAGCCTTCGGCGGCTGTCAGTTCGTAGGGCGCCATGCTGGCGTCACCCACCACGATTAGCCGCGTTTCGGGGTCGAAGCGCGCGAATTCGTCGATGCGCCGGGGTTTGCGGTAGCGTGCCGGATCCTCCCACAAAACGTCGTAGATGGTGTTGTGGAAAAAATAGGTCTTGAGGTCCTTGAACTGGGCGCGGGCGTAATCGAAAACGGTCTGGACGACCGGAATGTAAGGGTCCATCGACCAGCCGCCGTTGTCGATGGCCAGGATCACCTTGAGGCGGTCGCGCAGGCTGCGGTCGAAAACGATTTCGATTTCCCCGCCGTTTTTCATGGCCTGGTAGATCGTGGCCTCCACATTGACCTGGTCTTTGGGGCCGGTAGGCACAAGGTTGCGCAGTCGCTTGAGGGCCTCACCGACCATCGCCTGGGTCAGCGGCCCCTGGTGTGAATAGTCCCGGTAGCGCCGGTCCATGGCCACCTTGACGGCCGATTTGTTGCGCGAAACCCCGCCGACCCGCATGCCCCCCGGGTGGTAGCCGGAGTGGCCGACCGGCGAGGTTCCGCCCGTCCCGATCCAGCGGCTGCCGCCGGCGTGACGGCTCTTCTGGTCGGCCAGGCGGGCCTTGAAATATTCGATCAGCTCCTCGGGGGAAAGCTTGCCGATTTCCGCGGCGTCCATGCCGAGAACGTCGGCCAGCATCTGGGGGTCGCGCAGCCACTCCTCCAGCAGGGCCTGGATAACCTCGTCCAGGTCGACCCCCTCCCGCGCCGGCATCTCGGCACCCTCGAAATGGTGCGCGAAAACTTGGTCGAAAAGGTCGAAGTAGCGTTCACTTTTAACCAGGATCGTCCGGCTGGCGGTGTAGAAATCGTTCAGGCTGGCCACCAAGCCGGCGCTCAGGGCTTTCTGCAGGCGCAGAAACGACGTCGGGCTGACCGGGATGCCGGCTTCTTTGAGTTTGTAGAAAAACGCGATGAACATGACTGCCGCCCTGAGGGGGGATCAGCGCAGGCTGCGGCGGCCGGTGGAGGCCAGCGCCCGGGCAAAATCCTGGCTTTTTTTGAACAGCACGCCCAGGTAGGGGACCGAACCCTTTTCGATCTCGCGGGGGTGACAGTCGGGGTCCGCCTTGAGGGCCCGAATCCAGTTGAGCAGCTCACGCGTGGCGGGCTTTTTTTCGATGCTGTCCAGCTCCCGCAGTTTGTAAAAAGCGGTAACGGCGCCGGTCATCAGGTCGCCGTCGATGTCGGGAAAGTGAACCCGGATAATCTGCCGCATGACCTTGGGCTCGGGAAATGCGATGTGGTGGAAGTTGCAGCGCCCGAGAAAGGGGTCGGAGAGGTCTTTCTTGGCGTTGGAGGTGATGATGATCACCGGGCGATGGCGGGCCGTGATGGTTTTATCGATTTCGATGATGTCGAACGTCATCTGGTCGAGCACGTCCAGCATGTCGTCCTGGAAATCGGTGTCGGCCTTGTCGATTTCGTCGATCAGCAGCACGGTGCGCTCCGTGGCGCTGAACGCCTGGCCGATCTTGCCCATTTTGATATAGGCCGCGATGTCGCTCACATCCCGCTGCGAGTCCCCGAAGCGGCTGTCGTTGAGGCGGGTAAGGGTGTCGTACTGGTAGAGGGCCTCCACCAGCTTCATGCTGGATTTCACGTTCAGCACGATCAGTGGCATTCCCAGGTTTTCGGCAATGGCATGGGCCAGCATGGTCTTGCCGGTTCCCGGCTCCCCCTTCAGCAGCAGAGGCATCTCCAGGGCCATGGAAATGTTGACGATGCTGGCCAGCTCGTCGTCCAGGACATAGCGGGAAGCACCAGAGAACTTGGAGCGCTCGGCGGTCATCGGCTACCTCACGATTATCGGTCCATTGGGGTTGCGCGCAGCTTCAGGGAAACTGCGCGGCTCAGTTCCAGCACCCGGGTGGCGTGGGCGAGGCTGAGAGAGCCCGCGCCGCAGCTGGGGCTGATCAGGGACTGGGCTTGGATCACCGCGGGCGCGACGCCCAGGGCGGCCACCTGACGGGCCTTTGCCTGCCACTGGGCCGCCAGCGCATCGGCGGTTTCACGTTCGATGTCCTCGGTCCGCAGGGTCGGGACGATGCCCCAGGCGAGAATGCCGCCGTTTAGGAGAAACGTTTTGACCAGGCCGGGGTACAGGATGAACTTGTCGAAATAGGTGTAGGCGTCGAAATTGACGATATCCACACCCGACTCCAAAACCACCGACCAGTCGGTGTTGGCACAGACATGCACGCCGGCCAGCCCGCCCTCGGCGTGGATCGCCGCAATCACTTCTTGCAGGCAGGCCGAGACTTCTTCCTTGGATACGCTGATAAATTCGGAGGAGCCGAAGCCGGCCAGGGCCGGCTCATCGATAAAGATGATCACCGGGCAGCCCGCGGCGCCCATCCGCCGCACCTGCCAGCGGGCCTTGAGGGCCAGCAGCTTGACGGCCGCGTCGCGGACCTGCTCGTTGTAGAAGACGGCGCGCTTGTTCTGGTCGGTGACCCCGGTCGTGAAGGTGAAGGGGCCGGTCACCTGGCCCTTGAGGGCCACCGGCGGCGCTGAGAGGTGCTTGATCTCCTCCAGCAAGGCAAAAAAACCGCCGGCCACATCGGGGGTGAGTTCAAAGCGCGAGCCCTCCAGGCTGCCGGCGCCTTCCGACACGGCCAGGTAAGCCTCGTAAAAGGCCACCAGCTGATCGTCGAACATCCCGTCGGCGGTGTCCACCAGCTGTCTGTCCCCAACCGTCCGGACCCCCGGCAGGCCAGGCAGAAATTGGGCCATCATGCCCTCCTGGGGGTGAACCGGCAGCTGGGGCCACACCGGGATCTCGGGGGTGTGGCGCAGCACCAGTCGCACCGCCTGGCGGTGGTCATTCAGGGGCAGACTGCCGATGAGCACCGGCAGGCAGTTGGGGCGAAATGTCGGGGGCATCGTATCGGCTCCTTTCCGTCAGGTCGTTGAAGGCCCCGCAGGGGAG
>JBAPYE010000482.1:0-4155 GCA_049284575.1 Desulfobacterales bacterium | reverse complement strand
CCTCAGAGCAGACCGGCTTGTCTGAAGAGCGGCAGCAGAAAGTCGCGGCTTTCGCGGCCCGCCTGCTCGGGCATGTCCACGTAGGGATAGAGCTCCAGGCTGATGTCGTGCGCATACCCCAGGCGCGCCATGGCCTCAAAGACGGCGGGGAAGGCGATGGCGCCCTGGCCGGCGATGAGGTGCTGGTGCCGGCGGGTGGGGGCGATGTCCTCGATGTGCATGTGCCCCACCCACTGGAAGAGCTCCTCGAAGGCCGCGCGGGGGTCTTCGCCGGCGCAGAAGAAATGGCCGATGTCGAAATTGATGCCCACCAGCGGCGAGCGGACATCCCGGATGAATTCCCTGAATTCGGCCGTGTTCTCCAGCAGCAGACCCGGTTCGGGTTCCACCAGGATCCGTACGTCCAGTTCCTCGGCCAGGGGGAGGACCTGATCCAGCCCGGCATGAAAGAGCGCCAGGGCCGCCTTGCGCGAGAGGTCGCCCAGAGGGCCGCCGGGGGGCACCGAGATGTTGCGGCAGCCCAGCGCAGCGGCCATCTTGAGGCTGTCGCGGGTGTGGCGGATGCGGATCTGGCGGCGTTCGGCCTCGGGCTCGATCCACGACGGCAGGTAGGTGTCGCCCACCGCAAAGAGCGTGAAGCTGTTGATGTTGGTCACCCGCAGGCCCTGCCGCCGGAGAATGGCTTGGAGCTCGGCAATCTCCCGGGCGCCGAAATCGGGGGGGTAGAGGTGGGGGCGGTCGCCCATGATTTCGACACCCGCAAAACCGAGGTCGGCGATCTTTTCCAGGGACTCGGCCAGTGGAAATTTGACAAACGCATTGGTGCTGTATCCGAAGATCATCGGGATTCCTTTGGGGCGGTCCGGTTGCGGCGGCCGCCGGGTGGACGGCACTCAGGCCCCGGGCGGGTCACACGCCCGGGCCAACCCGTCCAGGGCCCGAAGCTGGTCCTGGAAGGTGACGGGTGGATTGTCGCCCACGGCTTTCTTGAAGTAAAACGCCAGCTCGGGAACCGGGCCGCTGCGGCCGGCGGCCTGCAGCGCGGCCATCCAGCGCGCCAGGTCCAGCGCCATGGGGGCGGCCAGAATCGAGTCGCGTCCCTGCAGGTTCAGGCGCAGGCTCATCGGCAGGCCGAAAAGGCCCTTGAAATCGATGACGTCCCAGGCCTCCTTGGCGTCGCCGCGGGGCGGGTAGTAGTCGATGTGGACCTTGTGCGTCGGCACCCCGTAGGCGGCGCCCACCGGGTACTCCAGGATGTCGTCGAGCAGTTGGGTCTTGTTGCTGTATTTGCCCGCGGCGCGGCAGGGGTCCATGAGGTTGGCTCCGTCGGCGTTGCCGAGGATGTTGAGGCTGTACCAGCCGTCCACCCGCAGGCTGCGGGCCTTGAAGGCCGAGGCCAGGACCACCTTGAAGTAGGTCTGGCCGGTTTTGCCGTCGCGGCCGCAAATGGGCACGCCGTGCTCACGGGCCTCGGCGACCACCCGCGGGATCTCCAGCTCGTTGGGGGTGAAGTTGACCACCGGCAGCCCGGCGCGGATGGCCGCCAGGCCGTAGGCCAGGTCCGGGCACTTGGCCGCGGCGCGGGTCAAGGAGCGGTCATCGGGATCCGGGTAATCGGCAAGCCCCGTGCTCTCGCAGGCCGGCAGCAGGTTGACGAGCACCGGCCGGGCGCCCGGAAACGCGGCCTGGAAGGTCTGAATGTCGACCAGCAACTGCCCGATCTGCTCTTCGATGGGCGCACCGGCCGCCGGCGGGGTGCACAGCGGCACCTGGTCCAGCTGAGTTCTGAAGGAATCCCAGGCCTCGGCCGGCACCACCCCGTGGTGTGCCACCGCAGCGGAAAGCGGCGCCGCCACCACGTCCCAGCCGGCGGTGTAGACCGCTTCGGACTGCAGCAGTCCCCGGAAGCGGCCAGCGGTGGTCAGGCTGTCCAGAACAGCGGCCGGCGCCTTGCGCAGCGTTTGGGCGGCCACCGCCAGGGTGGAGGCCACGGCGCCCTTGGCGCCGGCGATCAGGACCAACAGCGGCGCCCCTTCGGCGGACGAAAATGTCGTCATCGGAATCGGCCTTTCGGAAACGAGCGGGGAGTATCAGATGCGTGCTGCGCGCTTTATAGAGAAAAGGGGAACCGCTGTCAAGGCGGGGCCGGCGCGTGCCGGGCGCAGAGAAACGCGGGCTGCGGTCCCTGGCCGGAGTGGGGCTGCCGGAGGCTGAGTTCAGCCGCAACAGGGCGGCGGCACTGCCGCCGCCCGTTCAGCCGAGGGGGTGAGAAACACCACTTCTCAGTACATCATGCCGCCGACGTAAACGCCGGCCCCCACAAAGAGGTCCTTACCGGGAACGCGGTAGATGTATGTGAGTTTTTTCCAGGGCGTGTTCCGGCCGGGCTTGGGCCACATGTACTCCACCCAGCCGTGGCCGACCTGGCGCGCGGTGTTGACGAAATGGACAAACAGGGCCTTGTCGGTGGGGTCGGTCATCAGCAGCAGGTGTTCCTGTTTGGTCAGTTCCGGCTGGATGGGGTGCGCCAGCATCTTGCCGTTCAGGTCCATCAGGAAGACGTAGGAGTCCTTCCAGACGAAGGGGCCTTTGGGGTCGCCGATAATCTTGATGGCCTCCTCCAGGCCCTTGGTGTTGATCAGGGCCGCGGCTTCATGAACCTTTACGACGACTTCGTCCTTGGTGGCCGATTCCGGTTCGGCCACGGCGTTTCCCGCCATCAACAGAACCGCTGCGATGGCGCAAAAGAGCTTGAATGTCTTCATGTTCTCCTCCTTGTGATGAACTGCTTGGCCATTTTCCCTGACCGGCCGCTCGTGCGTCCGGGGTTTTTACGGAACTGTCTCACTTGATCCACCTTACTTGATCCACGGAGGGCCGACAGGCAAAATATTGCGGCCGAATATCTGGGCATAAATGACGTGGGCCATCATGTACCATGCAGCCGCGGCGCAGAACATCAGCTCGAAGCCGGCGACGCGGGTGAGCTGGGGATAGCCGAAGTGGGCCAGATCCAGCAGGATGAACCCGATCAGCAGCAGGGTGAAGGTCACCGCCATGGCGGTGTGGATGCGCATCGCGGCCACCCACAGGATAGCGGTGTACATCGTCCAGACCACCAGGAACCACCCGACGTCGTTGGTGTTCGAGTGGTAAATCTTGAAGTGGTTCAACAGGAAAATAACCCCCAGCGACACCCAGAAGGCCCCGTAGGATACAAACGCGCTGTAACCGAAGTTGTTGCCGCACTTGAACTCCTGAAATCCGGCGATCATCTGGGCCATCCCCCCGAAAACCAGCCCCAGCGCGACGATGGGGCCCACTCCGCACCACCCCACATTGTGAAACTGCAGAATCATGGTGGTCAGGCCGAAGCCCGCCAATCCCACAACTGCGGGATTTCCATTTACCGGTTGTGCATCTGCCATGAGAAGCCTCCTCTGTTGTTGAATGGATGTAAACGGCGCCCTGGGCGCGCGGGATATACGCTCGGATGCGGCGTCCGGGGGGGGCAGGCGCCCCTTGGATTTTGGGTTCAGCAGGCGCCGGGGTGGACCCGCGGCAGCCAGAGGGACGAAATCCCAGACAGCGGATTCGGGATGCTGTTTTTTATCTTCATTCAACGATAAAATGATTTGAGAGTCAATAAAAAACGGCGCGCCGCAATAGGCCGTTTTGGGGTGGGCGGCTCTTCGGGTCTGAGGGCCGGGAGGGGGCGCAGCGGGTGACGAGGTAAAGAGTAAACTGGCCTGAGATCTCCCCGGGGCGCGGGCGGCACAAAGTCACCCGCTCCGTCCGGGGGGCAGGATGTGGGTGGCGCTGCCCAGCAAAAGCGCGTCGGCCTCCTCGAGGGTTTCGGAAAGGGTCGGGTGGGCGTGGACGGTGAGCGCCAGGTCCTGGGCCAGGGCGCCCATTTCGACCGCCAGGACGCCTTCGGCGATCAGGGCCTCGGCGCTGCGGCCCACCATGCCGACACCCAGGATCCGGCCGCTGTGCGGATCGATCAGGATTTTGGTCAGTCCTTCGGGGGCGTCCATGGTCAACGCGCGGCCCGAGAACTTCCAGGGGAAGCGCGCCACCCGCACCTTAATGTCCTCCCGCTGGGCGGCCGCCTCGGTCAGGCCGCACCACGCGATCTGGGGATCGGTGTAGACC
>JBAPYE010000481.1:0-1806 GCA_049284575.1 Desulfobacterales bacterium | reverse complement strand
GTCCTGAACGATGGCAATGGCCAGCATGTTCAGGGGCGTGATTTCGACGCCGTGGACATCGAGGCTGCGTTTTTCACCAACCGGCGTGGTCGGGGAGGCCTGGCCTTTGGTGAGGGCATAAAACCCGTTGTTATGGACCACCACCGTGATATCGGGGTTGCGACGCAGCGCATGCAGGAAATGGTTGCCCCCTTCCCCGTAACAGTCTCCTTCCCCGGTGACGACGATGGTCGTCAGGCGTGGATTGGCCACATGGATGCCCAGGGCCGCCGGCAGGGCTCTTCCGTGCAAACCATTAAAAAAATTACATTTGAGATAGTGAGGCAATTTGGCGGCCTGCCCGATGCCGGAGACCAGGCAACACTCGTGGGGCCGCTTGCCCAATGCCGTCAAGGCTGTCTTGAGGGCGTTCAATATCCCGAAATTCGGGCAACCGGGGCACCACTGGGACGGAACATCGTTCTTGTAGTCGTCGATTTTTACCATTTCAGCGCCTCCACAATGTAAGATCCGGTCAACGGCAGGCCGTCATAGCGATGAACCTGGCCTGCGAACGCGATTCCGTACTCGGAGCGCAACAACCTCGCCAGTTGCCCGGTGGCGTTGTTTTCGACGCTCCAGTAGGCCTTGCCTTCGGGAAACCGGTATGCCGGCAGAGGCCACATTTCCGTGAAATGGATCATGCCCGCCCGGATTCCATTTTTGTGAAGCCGACCGAGGGCTTCCAGCAGGGCCGGGCGCGAAGACCCCCATCCCACCAGAATCCGCTCCGCCTCCTCGACATCGACCTCCTCGGGCGGGCGGATGGCGGCCTTCAGCTTTCCATGCTTCGCGAGGCGCTTTTCCACCATCGTCGGCACGGTTTCGGCCACGTCTTCGGTGATGTGGCCCCGGGAATCGTGTTCATCGCTGTCCGCGGTCACCAGATGCGGGCTTTGACCCGGATACAAGCGCGGAGATATGCCGGTTTCCGTCACCCGATAACGATGGTAATCGTCGATGCTGGACGGGTCCGCCAGTTGGAATTCGGGCGCATACTGCTCCAAACGGATGTCTTCCACTGAAAAAAGAGAATCCAGCAGGAACTGGTCGGTGAGCACAATCGCCGGTATCTGATAGCGGTCGGCCAGATTGAAGGCGCGCACGGTTTGCCTGAAGATGTCTTTTAAATCGGCAGGCGCCAGCACCAGCTTGGAAAATTCACCATGCCCGGCGTGGACCGCGAACAAGAGATCGCCCTGAGCGGTGCGGGTCGGAAGCCCGGTGGCCGGTCCCGGCCGCTGCCCCAGGACGATGACCAGGGGCGTTTCGATCATCCCGGCCAGACTGAGGGCTTCCACCATCAGGGCGAAGCCGCCGCCGGAGGTGACCGTCATGGCCCGGGCTCCGGCAAAACCGGCGCCGATGGCCATGTTGACGGCCGAAATTTCGTCTTCCGCCTGCTCGGTGAACACTTCGAGTTCCTGCTCGTTTTCGGCCAGAAAAGTGATGATATCGGTCGCAGGCGACATGGGATAGGCCGCCACGAAGCGGCACCCGGCCAGAGCGGCCGCCATGGCGAGGGCTTCTGCCCCCGAGACGAGCTGGTAGCGGGTGCCCCGTTCCGGCAGCCGCCAGGAACAGACGCCCCGGCAGCCTTCCTGGGCGAGGAGATAGCCTTTCTCGGCCGCAACACGATTGGCCGCCACCACCGAATCCCCTTTTGCGCCGAATTTTTGAGCAAGGACCGCCTGGAGAACCTCAAGATTCATGCCGATCGCTGCGGCCAGTGCGCCAATGGCCACCGTGTTGGCGTATATCTTGTTG
>JBAPYE010000480.1:0-2693 GCA_049284575.1 Desulfobacterales bacterium | reverse complement strand
CTTTGTGAGTCCGGTTGCGAGATCACTAACGAATGAGGGCCTTGCGGGATTGATCAGGGAAATGAATCCCCTGCGGTTGTCTCGATATCTATTTTCCAGTTCGAATCCGATTCTTCTTCCCCTAGCGTTTACCGTTCCATTACTTGAAAATTCCCGAATTCAATTGAACAAGGAAAATTTTTTCTTGGCGGTGGAGGAAACAATCAATGTGGCCGGAATTGCTTTGCTTGATTTCGTTACCCAAACAAGAGCCCTGGCATACGAGGCTATCGTGGAGGCAAATTACAACAACCCTTTCACCCAGTGGTTTTTTAGAAATCCTTTGATTCCCCACTGATCATTTTGACCCCAAATTCTACCCTGAGGACCTCTTGAGCGGTCATTTCTCGCGTCTCAAAAATCGCTGGTATTCGGACATCTTGGCCAGCGACTTGACCGCCTGTTCGGGGGTGTGAAAAAAGAGGGCCTTGTGCGGGCAGCCTTCCAGGGGGTAGACGGTCCGGTCTCCCGGCGCGGTCAGCAGGCACACGCCGGCCACCGGCTTTTGATGGCGCGCCATCATCATGGCCGTCTGGCGGATGAAGTTGCGCTCGAATTCCGCCACCGCGCTGCGGGTCGCGGCGATGAACTCCGCCGAGTAGGAGGGGTCGGATTTCAGGACGGCGTCCAGTGCGCGCTCCTGCAGGATCCGACGGCCGACGATCCCCAGGGTGATGACCGCATCGCAGCCGTCCCAGGCCAGCAGCATTTCCATGACCGCCGCCGGGACGCTGAGATCGCCGATGCCCACCACATCCACCGGGTTGGAACGGCTCCAGAACGGCGGCAGAAGGGTGTCGATCTGGGCCGTCAGCGCCTGCGGCAGCGGCGGCACCTGCAGTCCGTAGCGTTCGCAGAGGTCGGTGGTCACCACCCCCCAGCCGCCGCCGAGGGTGATGATGGCCACCCGGTTGCCGCGCGGCAGGGGCAGGGCCGAGAACGCCGCGGCCAGGTCGAGGAGTTCCATCGGCTGGTCGACCTTGATGATGCCGGCCTGGCGGCAGACCGCGTCAAAAACCCGGGCGTCCGAGCCCATGGCGCCGGTGTGGCTGGCGGCGGCCTGGTTGCCGGCCGCGCTCTGCCCGCCTTTCAGCAGCACGATCGGTTTGCGGCGCCCCAGACGTCGCGCGCTCTCCAGGAACCGGCGCCCGTCTTTGACGCTTTCCAGGTAAACCATCACGGTCTGGGTGATGGGGTCCTGGGCCAGGGCGTCGAGGTAATCCTCGACGGTGACCATGGCTTCGTTGCCCGAGCCGCAGTAGGCCCGGATGCCGATGCCCTGGCTTTCGGCAAACGCCAGCAGCTGGGTGCCCATGTTGCCGGATTGGGCAATCACCGTGATGTTCCCCGGCGCCGGCATGATCTGGCCGGGGATGCAGTAGAACTGGATGTGCGGGTTGCAGATGCCCATGGTGTTGGGGCCGACCACCAGCACGCCGGACTGGCGCGCGGCGGCAACCAGGGCTGCCTCCAGGGCCTTGCCGGCCGGGCCGGTTTCGCCAAAACCCGAGGTGATCAGCAGCACGTTGCGGATGTTTCTGCCCGCCAATTGGGGAATCAGGTCGTTCACGGCCGCGGCCGGCACCGTCACCACGGCGAGGTCGACATCGGTGGGAAGGTCCGCCACCGACCGGTACACCGGCTGCCCCGCAATCTGTTCACCGCGGTGGTTGACCAGATAGATCGGCCCGGCGAACCCCCCGCTTTTGACCGCGGTGAAAAGCTGGTGGCCCCACTTGCCGAGCTTGCCCGATGCGCCCACGAAGACCACCGAGTCGGGCTGAAAGAGCCTGCCCAAGCGCAGCGGGTCCACGGGCGGGCGCCGGCTGGATTCGGTTTCAGCAGGGGTTCCGGTGACCACCAGGGCGTCCACGGCGCACAGCTCCCCTTCGGGGGTGATGATCAACGGGTTGATATCCACTTCGAGGATGTCCCGGCGCTCCATCGCCAGCCGTGAGAGCCCCAGCAGCGCCGCAATCAGCTGCTCACGGTTCACCGCGGCCTCGCCGCGGAAGGGGCCCAGCAGGGTGCGGGACCTGATTTCCGCCAGCATCTCGGCGGCGTCGGATGCCCTTAAGGGCGCCACCCGGAAGACCACGTCGGCCAGGGCTTCGGTGAAGATACCTCCCAACCCGAACATCACCACCGGGCCGAACTGCGGGTCCTGCAGCACGCCGGCCACCAGTTCGCGGCTGCCGGAGACCTGGCGCTGCACCAGAAAGCCTTCCAGTTCCGCGCCCGCCGATGCTTGCAGCGCACGGGCGGCGGTGCGCACCTGGGCCGCCGACCCGAGGTTGAGGTGGACCAGTTTGCGCTCGGTTTTGTGCAGCAGCGTCGCCCCCAGCCCCTTGAGGACCACGGGAAACCCCATGGCCTCGGCGGTGGCCACCGCCGCTTCGGGCGAGGCCGCACCGGCTTCGGCAACCACCGGGATATCGTAAGCTGCCAGCAGCGTTTTGGCTGCATCCTCTTTCATGGCCGTCTTGAGCGTCATGGTTTGAAATCTCCCGTCCATCATCGCATGCGGTCAGGGTCGCGGCAATAAATAATTGCACAATATGGCGCCGGATTTTGGTTCGTCACCCAGGCACATTCGCCGGCGCATATCGGGATATGTGCCGGTGGATGTAACGCCGGTGACGGGCCAAAAGACA
>JBAPYE010000479.1:0-11337 GCA_049284575.1 Desulfobacterales bacterium | reverse complement strand
GCACGGCAATCTTTGAGACTTTCAAAACGCCTAAGGCAAATTCCACTTCCAGCTTTGCCTGGGCGTCATCCGAGGCGATTGTGCGAAAGAAATTGGGATAGTCGCCGCTCTGGGTAAGGGCCGGGTTGGTGGCTGACGGCGACATGGCCACGAGGTTGGTGTCTTTATAAATTCCCAAGGCAGCCTTGGTGGCGCCCGAACAGATGTGGCCCAATACGGCATGGACGCCTTCGCCGGCGACCTTGGTGGCTGAACTGGTGGCTATTTCAGGCTTGCAGACATCATCTTCCACTACCAATTCGATGGATCGGCCGTTGACACCGCATAGGGCATTGCGCCGTTCCATTACCAATTCGGCCGCACGCACGGTGGGAATTCCATAAGAAGCCAAGTCACCACTGTGGGGTCCCACTACGGCAATTTTAACTGGTTTGACTTCCTCTTTTTGAACAACCACGGTCTCTTCCTTTTGCGAACAGGCGACAACAAGAGTAATGGCCAGCACAACTGCAATTACCATTGCCAAAACACGAGAATGACGTTGTAACATAATCCCCTCCCTCCTGATTGATGGTTTAAGAACCAAAAATTGATGGCAATAACGATAAAAAGCCCAATTTCCGCGTTGGGCTGCATCTCTGAGTCGCTGAGGCGTAAATAAGTACGCCTCAATCCTCGAGATTTGCGCGCCTTAACTTGACCCTCTTACGAAACTTTCGAGTTTTTGATCTTTTACCGCTTCAGGAAAATTCCGCTCACGTAAAATGAGTTTTTATAGAGATTCAGGATACCCTCGTCAAGCCAAAAGAATTTGGGGATCCTTCCAAAAACCCCTTGCCGTTTTCGGATTATCTTTATAAGTGAATTCTTATTCCGGAGTTCATCAGCGCCTGGGCCCCTGCGCTGTCGCCGACGGGCACGCGCAGCGATTTTCACCCCTGAACGGGCACCCACAACAGGAAGGCGGCACGGTTGAGGAAGCGGATCGGTTTGGTGGTTAAAAAAGACCCGGAGGCCGGCCGGAAGGCGGATGCCTTCGAGGAGTGGCTCAAATTCCGGGGCTGTGCGGTGGTCCGCAAGGAAAGCAGCCTGCCGATCAACCGGCGGATTTCGGAAGGCGCCGCGCCCCCGGCGCCGGCGGATCTTTTCTGCGTTTTCGTACTGGGCGGCGACGGCACTTTTTTAAGCGCCGTGCGCTGGATCGGGGATCAGCCCATCCCGATTCTGGGGGTAAAATTGGGAGAGGTCGGGTTTCTGGCCGAAATAACCGAGGACGACCTGTTCAACGCGGCCGGTCGGATTCTCGCGGAACCGTTTTCAACCCAGTCGCGCATGCGCCTGCTGGTGCGCGTGCTGCGGCAGGGCCAAGAGGTGATTCGCGAAACGGTCCTGAACGACATCGTGATCAACAAGGGCGCCCTGGCGCGCCTGGCCAACATCCGGACCTCGATCGACGATCATTACCTCACCACTTTCCGGGCCGACGGTCTGATCATCTCGACCCCCACCGGCTCCACCGCCTATTCCCTGGCGGCGGGCGGTCCGGTGGTCCACCCCGCGGTTCCCGGCATCCTGATCACCCCGATCTGCCCCTTCACCCTCACCAACCGGCCGCTGATCGTCCCGGAAGAGGTCTGCATCACGCTTCAGCTGGACGCCGACTCGGCGGATATCATGCTGACCTTTGACGGCCAGGCCGGCCTCGACATCGACGGCGACGACAGGATTATCGTCACCAAGGGGAGCCACCCGGTCCGTATGATCACCCTGCCCGGGCAGAACTATTTTGACATCCTGAAGGCCAAGCTGCGCTGGAGCGGCGGCCGGGTTTGACCGGGGGCCGCCGCGATCGGTCAAAAAACGCCATCGCCCAAAACATCACCCGCGGCGGATAAAAAGCGCCCATTACCCTTCAAGGCGGAGCACCCCCATGTTCGCACTCCCGCCGCATGCAACCCGACCCCGCCGGTGCCTCCTGGCGCTGGTCTGGCTGCTGCTGGCCTGCGCCCCAGCGGAGACCGCCGGGTCTGAAAGCTTCGATAAGGTGCTCGCCTTCGAAAACGGCAGCGTCAACTGGACCGCCGGTTGGATCACGGCAGAAGGCGCCGGCCTGCCCGACGACCCCCCGACGGACGACAGCCTGCCGGCGGCCGTGGCGTCGGGTCGCAACCGCGCCAGGGCCAATCTCCTGACCATCATCCGGGGTCTGCGGGTTCGCAGCCGGCAAACCGCCGGCGAACTGGCCGACCTGCAGCCTGCCCTGGCCGAAAACCTCCTCGGCATGGCGGCCGCCGCTGAGGTGACCCGTCAGGATTACCACTCGGACGGATCGGTGACGGTGACCGTCGCCATGAGCCTCTTCGGGGGCCTGTCGCAACTGCTGCTGCCGCCTGAAATCGTCCCGCTGGAAACCGTTACGACGGTGGGCAGCCGGCCCCGCAGTGGCGCTCAGCCGCCCATTTTCCAAACTTATACCGGTCTGGTGGTGGACGCCCGGGGACTCAGGCTGCAGCCCGCCCTGGCGCCCCGAATCTTCAGCCCAAACGGCAGCGTCGTGTACGATTATGCCTTCGTCAGCCGTGAGTTTGCCGTCCAGCAGGGGGTCTGCGGCTATCTGCGCACAGCAACGGGCGCCGCAGCGGCCTCGCGGGTGGGCAACCACCCGGTGGTGGCCAGGGCGCTGCGCACCGTCGGCAGCGGTGGGTGCGACCTGGTCATCAGCAACAGCGATGCCGGCCGAATTCGGAATGCGCCCGAACATCTGGCGTTCATGCGCCACTGCCGCGTCCTGATCGTCGTGGATTGAGGGGCGCGGCCAAAAACCCGGCCCCCGGACCCGATCAAAAAACCCCGTAAAAACGGGCGCCGGCGGCCGCTTTTACGGGGTTCAGCAGGGCGGTCAGGGGTCGCACGAAAATCTCCGGCTACCCCCGATCGGTCTAATAGCGGTAATACTCGGGTTTATAGGGGCCGTCGACCGGCACCCCCAGATAGTCCGCCTGCTCCTGGGAGAGCCGCGACAAACGCGCCCCGATCCGCTCCAGATGCAGCCGCGCCACTTCCTCGTCGAGCTTCTTGGGCAGGGTGTAGACCCGGTTTTCGAGGTCCTTGCCGGCCAGCTCGATCTGGGCCAAACACTGGTTGGTGAAGCTGGCGCTCATGACAAAACTGGGGTGTCCGGTGGCGCAGCCCAGGTTGACCAGGCGGCCTTCGGCCAGCACGATGATGGAGCGCCCGGAGACCAGGGTCCAGCGATCCACCTGGGGTTTGATCGGGGTCTTGCGGCACGCGCTGTTCTTGTACAGATAGCTCATCTCGATTTCGTTGTCGAAATGCCCGATGTTGCAAACGATGGCCTCGTCCTTCATCGCCTCCATGTGGGCGCCGGTGATGACGTTGATGCAGCCGGTGGCCGTGACGAAAATATCGCCGCGACCGACGGCCTCCCCCATGGGCACGACCTCGTAGCCTTCCATGGCGGCCTGCAGGGCGCAGATGGGGTCGACTTCGGTCACGATCACCCGGGCGCCGAAGCCCCGCATGGACTGGGCGCAGCCTTTGCCGACATCGCCGTAGCCGCAAACGACCACCACTTTGCCGGCGATCATCACGTCGGTGGCGCGCTTGATGCCGTCCGCCAGGGATTCACGGCAGCCGTAGAGGTTGTCGAATTTGGACTTGGTCACGGCGTCGTTGACGTTGATTGCCGGAAAGAGCAGGGCCTTCTGATGAGCCAGGTGATAGAGCCGGTGGACGCCGGTCGTGGTTTCCTCGGAGACGCCGCGGATTCGGGCGGCGACCCGCGTCCAGCGGCCGGGATCCTGGGCATGGCTGAGCGCCAGGCGGGCCATCAGGCACTTCATGTCCTCGCTGTCGTAGGTCCTCGTCAGCAGGCCGGGGTCCTTTTCAACCGCCACCCCCTGGTGAACGTAGAGGGTGGCATCCCCGCCGTCGTCCACGATCAGGTCCGGTCCGCTGCCGTCCGGCCAGGTGAGGGCCTGCTCCGTGCACCACCAGAACTCCTCCAGGCTCTCGCCCTTCCAGGCAAACACCGCCGCGGCCCCGGAACGCGCGATGGCGGCGGCGGCATGATCCTGGGTGGAGAAGATATTGCAGGTCGCCCAGCGGATATCGGCCCCCAGCACTTTGAGAGTTTCGATCAGCATGGCCGTCTGGATGGTCATGTGCAGGCTGCCCATGATTTTCAGGCCGGCCAGGGGCTGCTGGGCAGCGTATTTTTCGCGCAGGGCCATGAGCCCCGGCATCTCTTTTTCGGACAGTTTCATTTCCCGCGCCCCCAACTCGGCCAGGGACAGGTCGGCCACCTTGTACGGTAGGCTGAGGTCCAGGGCCAGGATCGTGTCGCGGGGTATATCGGCAGGTGCAATCGACATCTTGCGGTTCTCCTTTGAAAGCGTATGCGGTTGTCGTCCGGTGGGATTCAAAAAGCGGGGGCGGTCCGCAAACCGCCCCGGCGTCCGGTCGATTGGGGCGAAAAAATCAGAGCCCGGCTTTCTCTCTGATGATCTCCGCCATATTGGTCTTTTCCCAGGAAAAATCCGGTTCGGTGCGGCCGAAATGGCCGTAAGACGAGGTCTGCCGGTAGATGGGGCGCAATAGATCGAGGTATTCGATAATGGCCGCCGGCCGCAGGTCGAAAACCTCGCGCACGATCTCCTTGACCCGGCACTTGGGCACCTTGCCGGTACCCATCAGGTCCACCATGATCGAAACCGGCTGGGCGACCCCGATGGCGTAGGCGATCTGGACCTCACATTTTTTGGCAACCCCGGCGGCGACGATGTTCTTGGCGATATGACGCCCCATGTAGGAGGCGCTGCGGTCGACCTTGGAGGGGTCCTTGCCGGAAAAGCAGCCGCCGCCGTGGCTGCCCTGGCCGCCATAGGTGTCCACGATGATCTTGCGCCCGGTCAGCCCGCAGTCGCCCATGGGGCCGCCGATGACGAAGCGACCGGTGGGGTTGATATAGTATTTGGTGTCGCCGTCGGTCATCTTGACCGGAATGACCTTCTTGATCACCTCTTCGATGATGGCCTCGCGCAGGTCTTCGTAGGTCACGTCCGGCTTGTGCTGAGCGGACACCACGACGGTGTCGACCCGCTTGGGGCAGCCGTTCTCGTACTCGATGGTCACCTGGGTCTTGCCGTCGGGCCGCAGAAAATCAAGCGCCCCGTTTTTGCGCACGGTGGTCAGGCGACGCGCAAGCTTGTGGGCGTACATGATGGGCATGGGCATCAGCTCGGGGGTTTCATCCGAGGCGAAGCCGAACATCAGCCCCTGGTCGCCGGCGCCCTGATCCTTGTAAAGCCCCTGGCCGACATTGACCCCCTGGGCGATATCCGGCGACTGGTGGTCGATGCTGGTAATCACGGAGCAGGTCTGATAGTCGAAGCCCATCTGGGAGGAGCAGTAGCCGATATCGCGGATGGTGTCCCGCACGATCTGGGGCATGTCCACGTAGCACTCGGTGGTGATTTCACCGGCGATGAAAGCCAGACCGGTGGTCACCAGGGTTTCACAGGCCACCCGGCAGTTGCGGTCCTGGGCCATGATGGCATCCAGGATGGCATCCGAGATCGCGTCGGCAACCTTGTCGGGGTGCCCCTCGGTCACCGACTCGGAGGTAAAAAAGAATTGTTCATTGCTCATCAGTCACTCCTTGGTGGAATTGGTCCCGCAAAAATTCCGCTGCGGGCGTTTGCGATCAGCTCTCTGGGTAATTCATGAGGTGATGGCCCACTTGTCGTCTTCTTACGGGGAAACCTTGATTGGGATCCGTCGGTCAGGTCGGCGTCAAAAGCGCGTTGTCGATCAGGCGCGCCGCCCCCACCTTGACGGCCAGCGCCATCAGCGCCGGCTGGGCGACTGACGCCACATCATCCAGGGTGTGGGGGTCGCAGATGCGCACGTAATCGATCCGGGCTGCAGGGTGGGCTTCGATCACCCGGCGGGCGGTGGCGATGATGCGCGCCGGGTCGCGCTCGCCGTCGCGCACCAGGTTCTGGGCCTGCTGCAGGCAGCGGTTAAGCGACAGGGCCGCCGGCCGCTCCTCGGCTTTCAAATAGGCGTTGCGGGAACTCATTGCCAGGCCGTCGGGCTCCCGAACCGTGGGGGCACCGACCACATCGATGTCGAAGTTCAGGTCGGCCACCATCCGCCGGATGACGATCAGCTGCTGGTAATCCTTCTTGCCGAAGATGGCGACATGCGGCCGCACGATGTTGAAGAGTTTAGTGACCACCGTGGCCACGCCCCGAAAAAAGACCGGCCGGGAGAGCCCGCAAAGATGTTCTGGAAGCGCCAGGAGGCTAACATAGGTCTGAAATCCCGGGGTGTAAAGGCTGCCGCGGTCGGGGGTGAACACGATGTCCGCCCCCACCTCCTGGCAGCGGCCGGTGTCGCCGGCCAAGTCCTGGGGGTAGGTATCCAGATCTTCGCCGGGGCCGAACTGGGCGGGGTTGACAAAAATGCTGACCACCAGCACATCGCAGCGCCGACGGCCTTCCCGCATGAGGGACAGGTGGCCCTCGTGCAGGTACCCCATCGTGGGGACGAAGGCGATGGTTTGCCCACCGGCCCGCAGGGCTTCAGCGCGGGCCTGCATGGTTGGGATGTCGCGGATGATTTCGATGGCTGCACCTCCGGATTTGACTAAACCGCAGAACTAAACTAAACAGGCTCAAAAGTCAACGAAGGGCCTAAATAGGGCGTGCAAACGGGGGATACAGCCATTGCCCGGGTCGCCCCCATTTTTTTTGGCTGCAGCGTCAGTTTACCATTGCACCGAAAATTAAGGCGGTTATCATACAGTGCAGGCCGGCCACCGGTCCCGACTTTTGCGCCGCTTGGACAGCCGAAGCACCTTAGGTGGTTCAAGGACCAGCAATTTCGGTTATCGGGCTTCTTGGGCCTTTTAAGTGCCCATAGCGCCCACGCGACCCAAGACACCCCAACGCCAGGACTCCCTATGTCGACCAAAGATTTTTTAAGACGGTTCGAAGAGATTATCGTCCACATCCTGATCGGGATGATGATCATCGTGATCTTTCTGGCCACCGTCGAACTGGGCTGGATCATCATCAGAGACATCCTCAGGCCGCCAGTGTTCATGCTGGAAATCAGGGACCTGGTGGAGATTTTCGGGTTTTTCCTGCTGGTCCTGATCGGCATCGAACTTTTGGAAACCATCAAGGCCTATCTGATCGAGAATATCATCCACGTCGACATCGTCATCGAGGTCGCCCTGATCGCGATCGCCCGCAAGATCATCATCCTCGATCTGGACAAATACGACGGCGTGACGCTGGTGGGAATTGCCGCGATCATTTTTTCGATCACCTTCGCCTTCTTCGCCATCCGCAGAAGGCGCAGCCCCAATTTGGGATGAACCGGCGGGGTGGTTGTCCGCCCGGTTCCTGCCCATCGCCGGCAGGCGGGGCGGTGCTCAGGTGGTGGCCCCACCCGCCACCAGGCGGCAGATCATTCGGGCGCTCTTTTTCAGGGAAACCCGGGCCTGGTTGAGAACCATGTGATACAGTTCCGGGTGGTCGAAATCCATCCGGCCCAGACGGCGGAAGAGATGGGCGCGCCGGCGGTCCTCGTTCTGGACCGCTTTGACGGCCTGGGACAGGCTCATGTCGTAGCGGGTCTGCATAAACTTGATGCGGTTTTCAATCTGATCGATCAATAGCACGTGAAAGACGTTCGGTCGGTCTCTCAGAAGATACTGCCCGCCCCGGCCGAGGATCACGGCATTGTCCTCGTCGGCGATGCGGCGGAGGACCTGCGTGAGGACGTCCACGTAAATCTCTTCATCGATGTCGCCCCGCTCGCCGCCCAGCACCCGATCCACCAGGCCCTTGGAAACCAGGGTGGAGGTGAAGCGCAGCAGCTTGCCGCCCGCCTCCTTCTCCATCGAGGCAACCCAGTTTTCGGAAACCTTGGCCTTCTCGGCGACCATCTGGACGATCTCGTCGCCCACGAAGGTGTACCCGAGTGATGTGGCGACCATTTGGCCGATGGTCCGGCCCCCTGCCCCGAACTGCCTCGAAATGGTGATGACTGCCATGCCGTCCTCCATTTAAAAATCGCGGTTTCCCGATCTATAGCGAAACCGACAGGCCCGGTCAAGGCGCATTCAAAACTGCCGGCCGGAGGGCCTGACCGAAAGCGCCCCGGGGGCCGCCGGTGTTGCGCCGGCGGTTGACAGCCCGGGTCTCATTGCCTATAGTGCCGCGATTTCCGCCAACCCCCGTCAACCGCAAAATACCAAAGGATTTCGGCGTTATGCAGGAGCTCCTGACCCTCACCAAAGACCTCATGCGCTTCAAGTCGGTGCACAGCGCCCCCGCTGAAATCAATCGCTGCGCCGATTTCGTGCAAGCCTACCTGGCCGCCCACGCCATCGGCTTCCGGCGCTTCGACGTCGCCGGCGTTCCCTCGATCCTGGTCATGCCGCACGGGAGACAGGCGCCCGTGCTGCTGATGGCCCATATCGACGTCGTCGACGGCCCCGAGGCGATCTTCGAGCCCTTTGAAAAAGAGGGCCGCCTCTACGGCCGGGGCAGCGTCGATGACAAGTATGCCGTGGCCCTGGCCCTGGTGCTGGTCCGGCGCCACCTGGAGCGCCTGCGCGCCGCGGGCCGCGGCCAATCCAACCTCTCCTTCGGCGTCCTGATCACCGGCGACGAGGAGATCGGCGGCGCCAACGGGGCCGGACATGTGCTGGCGGAGATCGAAACCGATTTCGGGATCGCGCTGGACGGCGGCAGCCTGGAGAAGATCGTGGTCAAGGAAAAGGGTCTCGCCCGGCTGCGGCTGGTGGCCCGGGGCAGGGCCGCCCACGGCTCGCGCCCCTGGCTGGGGGAAAATGCGATCGAAAACCTGATGGCCGACTACACCCGCCTGAAGTCCTTTTTCCAGGTGAGCGCCCCCGACCACTGGCACCGCACCATGAACCTCGGCATCCTCACCGCCGGCCGCGCCGTCAACCAGGTCCCGGACCGCGCCGAGGCCCTGCTGGACATCCGCTTCACCGAAGACGACGACCTGGACCGCCTGCTGGCCGAGATGGCCGCGGCGGTGCGGGGCGAGTTGATGGTGGAGCGCCGCGACCCGCTGTTTGTGGGGGGGCAATCGCCCTACCTGGAAACCCTCCTCGCCTTGAGCCCCGGCACCCGCATCGGCGCCGAGCACGGCGCCAGCGATGCGCGCTACCTGTCCGCCCGGGGCATTCCCGGGATCGTGTGGGGCGCCGACGGCGACCGCAGCCAGCACGCCGACGACGAACACGTCGACATCCGCAGCGTCCAGCGGCTTTTCACGGTCCTGGACGACTTTCTCAAGAAAGTCAAAACCTTTTGACAAACCACGGTGGATCGATTAGGAAAAAGAGTCGATGCTATCCGAGCGAAAAATGGGGTTCAAACCAACGGGAGAAAGGAGCGCGCAAATGAGTAAAAGACTGTGGATCGGGGCGGCGGTGCTGGTGCTGCTGACGGCCGGGGCGGCCCTGGGGGAAACCCCCCAAAAGGGCGGCACGCTGGTCTTCGGCCGCGGCGGCGACAGCGTCGGGCTGGACCCGGCCTATGAAACCGACGGCAACTCCTTTATGATTTGTGACAATGTCTTCGAAGCGCTGGTGGCCTATGCCGACGAGTCCACCGCGCTGGAGCCGGGCCTAGCCGAGTCCTGGGAAATTTCAGACGACGGCAAGACCTACACCTTTCACCTGCGCAAGGGGGTCAAGTTCCATGACGGCACGGACTTCGACGCCAACGCGGTCGTCTTCTCGATCGGGCGCATGATGAAGACCCCCAACGTCAAGTTCGTCGGCGAGGGCTTCAAAATCCCGGCCCAGGAGCGCCCCCCCGAGTACTGGGTTTCCATGGAGATGGACGACACCGTCGAGAGCATCGAAGCTGTCGACCCCCACACGGTGGTCTTCAAACTCAAACGCCTGGAGGCCCCCTTTCTGGCCAACATGGGCATGGACTTCGCCGACATCATCAGCCCGACGGCCTTTCTGAAAAACCCCAAGGAGTTCCTGCGCACACCGGTGGGTACCGGGCCCTTCAAGTTCGTCAGCTGGGTCCGGGACGATCGCATCACCCTCGAGCGCTTCGAGGACTACTGGGACAAAACCGGCGGCCCCTACCTCGACAAGCTGGTGTTCCGCGCGATCCCGGAAAACTCGGTGCGCTTTCTGGAGCTCAAGACCGGCAACATCAACATCTGCCAATTCCCCAACCCCGCCGACATCCCGATGGCCAAAAGCGACCCCAAGCTGGCGTTGGCGGTTCAGCCGGGCATGAACATCGGCTACCTGTCCTTCAACCACACCAAGCCGCTGTGGCAGAATGTCCACCTGCGCCGCGCCGTGGCCCACGCCATCGACCGCACGGCCATCGTCGACAACATCTACCAGGGCGTCGGCCAGGTGGCCAAAAACCCGATCCCGCCCACCATGTGGGGCTACAACGAGGCGGTTCCGGGCTTTGCCTATGACCTCGAACTGGCCAAGCAGGAACTGGAAAAAGCCGGCTACCCCGAAGGCCAGGGGCTGCCTGAAATCACCCTGTGGTCGATGCCGGTGCCGCGTCCGTACAACCCCGAGGGGCTCAAGGTCGGCGTGGCCATGATCTCGGATCTCGCCAAGCTCGGGATCCAGGCACGCATCGTCAGCTATGACTGGGGCACCTATCTCAAGCGCCAGCGCGAACAGCCCGAGGACATGGACCTCTTCCAGCTGGGCTGGACCGGCGACAACGGCGACCCGGACAACTTCCTGGCCGTGCTCTTCGACGGCCTGGCGTCCTCCTCGGTCCGCACCCAGTGGAAAAACGAGGAATACCACCAGCTGATGCTGGCCGGCAAGCAGACCATCGACCAGAACCAGCGCGCCGAGATCTACAAGAAAGCCCAGCAGCTGATCTACGACGAGGTGGCGACGATTTCGATCGCCCATTCCACCGTGATCTGGCCGCACACCCAGAACGTCATGAACTTCAAGCTGCACCCGACCTCATCGGTGCGCATGAAGAATGTCTGGCTGAAGTAGGCGCCGGGGCGGCGCAGGGGCCGCGGCCCCTGCGCCGCCATAGCTGCGGGGAGCGGCGCAACGCCGACTTGGGACGTTTTGCTTTGCCATCACGATGACGGTTAGCCATGCTCGCTTACATCACCCGCCGCATCCTGATTCTGATTCCCACCCTGCTGGGGGTCTCGCTCCTGGTGTTTTTCATGCTGCACCTGACCCCCGGCGACCCCGCCGAGCTGTTGCTCGGCGAGCGCGCCACCGACAGCGCCCTGCAGGGG
>JBAPYE010000478.1:0-11965 GCA_049284575.1 Desulfobacterales bacterium | reverse complement strand
GAACCTTTTTTCATGCCTTTTCAAGCGGTTGTATCGTTTTCGGCCCCATCCTCGCCTGGGCTCAGCCCCGGGGCAATCCCGCCGTCTTGGCTAAACCCATCGGGTCTAAATGGGCTGAATGAACAGTCGTTTTAGTCGTTTTTTGAGGCGCTGTCGCTTGATGCAGCCTTTTCAGCCGGTTTGGTTTCCGACTTCGTTTCGGCGGCCGGGGAAGGGGAACCTTTGGATGATTTGGCATAATCGGTTGCGTACCAGCCGGTTCCTTTGAGGTGAAAGCTGCTGTGGGAGATAAGTTTGCGAAGCTTGCCGGAGCATTGACTGCACGTTTCAAGCGGTTTTTCGGAAATCCTCTGAAAAGCTTCTTGAATGTGACCGCATTGGGTACACTCAAACTCGTAAATGGGCATCGATTACCTCCGGAAATCAGAAAATCTTTTAAAAACTTGCATTTAAGTTTGTCTGCGAAAAACCTGGCTAAATATATTCAGTTGAAAGGGGTTGTCAAGGCGGCAGAGAAAATTTTTGAAGGATAAAATGGATATCGTTTGGGCAGCAGACCCCGGACCGCATTCCCTCAAAATCCCTGCTATCGACACCCACGTGCTGGTGCCCTATCGGTCGTGGGCGGGGCTTTGCGGGGGGCCATCAGGGGGTGGCCAGGCCCTCAAACGGTTTTCGCCATTCCTTGAAGTAGGCCAACACCGGTGACAGGTCCGCGCTGCGGACGGGGTTTAAAATCAAATGGGTTATGGCGTGGACGCGGGCTTCCTCGGCCAGGCGCTCCTCCGGAGAGGCATCAAAGTTTTGGAGAAAGGTGTGGAACCGCACAACGTGTACCAGTTCATGGGTGATAATGTAAAGGATGAAAGGAAAAAGGGTGAGCCCCGGTGCCCTGGCGAGCGCCTTTAGAATGTTGCGGTCCTGAAGGCAGATTTTATAGAAGTCATAGGCCGCCGACCCCAACTCTTTGCCCTCTTGTTTTCCTTCGTAGCGAATGATTTGGGCAAATGGTTCCGCCACGATCTCGCCGGGGCTGAGGGTAGCCAGCGTCTTGACGTCATATTTCAGCCGCAGCCATTGATTGGTGGACATCTTGAAATGGTTGCTGACCAGTTCCTCGGCCATGGCAATCGCATTGTTGACGATGCTGAGTTCTTCAGGGTTGAACATCACCGATATTCGCCTGCAGGCGCATGGGGGTTGATGGTGGGGTTCCCCCGATCCGAAGGGTGTCAAAAGACTGGCCGCCGTGTGCCGCCCGGCTGACGGGTGCCACATCGGCGGGTCCGCAGCCTTTCGCATAATATTCAGAACACCTTGATTTTTTGAAAAAATTAGCATATTATAACACATATTTCAAGCCGCATGGACATACCACCAGCCGAAGAAACCCGCCACCCATGGTCAGAAGATGGCATCCAGGGGGTGGCGCGGAGAAGCCCAACCCGGAAGGGTGAGCGGGGGCAGAAAAAAAGATGGACAGTCTTTTTGAGTTGGTGCTAAAAGCGAAAATCAAAAAAAATCACGAAGAATGGAGGTGATCCGTTGGGAAGCGTTATCAAGAAACGAAGAAAGAAGATGAGAAAACATAAGCATCGAAAGCTGCTTGCGCGCACGAGACATCAGCGAAGGAAGGGTAAGTAACGTCGCCAGGCTACTCTTTTGATACGCTCAAATGAAAAGCGCCGGCTGAGTTCCTCAAACCGGCGCTTTTCATTTTGTCTGGCTTAAAGTGGTTTCGGCCTAAACGCGGTGGTACCCCATGGCCGGTGCATCCCGGTCCGGCAGTCTTGGTCGGTACCCGCACACGGGTAGGTGTTCTCGCTTCTCGCGCCCTGCGCTCCGGGCGCCTCGCGGCCTTCTCGGTGCGAGACCGTATTCAGGCCCGCGACCGCTAGGGCTGCCCCTGGTAGTCCTTCAGGTACTTCAGGAATTCCGAGTCCGTGGAAAGGATCAGCGAGCTTTTATCGTTCAGCGCGTTGCCGTAGATTTCCAGGGTCTTGATGAACGAGTAGAAATCCGGGTCGGCATTGTAGGCCCTGGCATAAATCGCGGTGGCCTCGGCATCTGCCGTACCTTTCAGCTCCTGGGCCGTTCGATAGGCTTCAGAGGTGATCCGTTTGAGATCCCGTTCTTTTTCACCCAGGATTTTCTGGGCCTCGCCCTTGCCCTCGGAGCGGAACTTTTCCGCAATCTGCTGACGTTCGGCGATCATTCGGTTGAAAACCGACTCCTGAACCTGCTCCACGTAATTGACCCGTTTGATCTTGACATCCACCAACTCGATTCCGAACTGCGAAAGTTTGGGCTGCGCCTGTTTCAGCATCGCCTCGGTTATTTTCGCCCGACCGGTGGTGATCAGGTAGAGCGGCGGCTTTTCCATGGCCAGCTCCTCTTCGCCGAAACCGGCACCCAGCTGCCGGTTGGTGGCCCGGACGGTCTCGATCAGGCGGTTTTCGGTGATCAGGTTGCGCACCGCCGGGTCAATGATGTCGTTCAATCGGAACTGGGCGCTGTTGATGTTGTTGACGGTTTGAAAGAACTTGACGGGGTCGACGATTCGCCAACGGGCAAAGGTGTCGACCCAGATATAGGTTTTGTCCAAGGTCGGAATCTGGCCGGGGTCGCCATCCCACTGCAGCAGATTCTTTGGGAAATAATTGGCGTTCTGCAGGAACGGAATCCTGAACTTGAGTCCCGGATCGGTTTTGGGTTCCCCCATAATCCGGCCGAACTGGGTGATCACCACCTGTTCGGTTTCATCCACCACGTAAGCCGACGCAAAGCCCAGAAAGATCAGCGCCACGACCAAGATCACTACAATTCCTTTTATTTTCATTTTACGACACCGCCTTCTTTGCCCAGGTTCAACAGGGGCAGAACATTTTTTTGATCCGAATCGATGATGACGGTCGACCCAAATTTGGGGAAGACCTCCCGGATGGTTTCCAGGTAGAGCCGCCGCTTGGTGACATCCTTGGCCTTGGCGTACTCCGTGAACTGGGCGGTAAAGCGGGTGGCATCCCCCTCGGCCCGGTTGATGCGGTCCAGTGCATAGCCTTCCGCCGCACGGATGGTCCGCTCGGCTTCACCCCGTGCAGCCGGGATGGCCTTGTTGTAGTCTTCCCGGGCGCGGTAGATCATCTGCTCTTTTTCCTGGGTAGCCTGGTTGACTTCGTTGAAGGACGGTTGCACCGGGCCGGGGACATTGGTGCGCTGCAATTCGATGGTGACGATGTGGATGCCGCTGTCGGCCTGATCGAGTTCGGTCTGCAGGACAGTCCTTGCCTCCACGGCTATTTCCTCCCGCTTTGAGATCACCTCATCAATGCTGCGGTCCCCGACCACCAACCGCATGGCGGCTTCGGCCATGTCCTGCAGCAGCTGCTTCGGGTCCTGTACCTTGAAGAGGAAATTGAAGGGGTCTTTGACCCGGTATTGAACGATCCAGGGGACCACGGCGACGTTCAGATCCCCTGTCAGCATCAGGGAATCGGGGGTGTCGGCGGTGATCGTGGTGGACAAACGCGAGGGGCTGGTTTGGGGGCTGGAGCGAAAACCGAATTCCGCCGTTTCCACCCGCGTGACGTTAACCTTGGTGACCCGCTCGATCCCGGTGGGCAGTTTGAAGCCGAGCCCCGGTTGGGCCGTGCGGACGTAGCGCCCAAAGCGCTGCACGATGCCCACCTCGTCCTGCTTGACCGTAAAGAACATGGAGGAGGCGAAGAATATGAGAATCAGCGCCAGTATGACCAACGGTCCGCCCCGGAATTTCATGGTTTTGAGTTTCTGCAGAATTTCATCCACCTGGGGTGGGGTTCCGCCCCTATGTTGCTGCTGCTGTTGCTTTAACTTTTCCCAGTCCCAACTCATCTTGATATTTCCTGTCGGTGTTATAGTGTAGGAACCATCGCCGCATTGGCATCATGCGCCCTTCAGTGTGCGGCGTGTTAGAGGCCAAAGAATAGGGTACCGGTTTTTGCAAGTCAAGCAAAAACGGGCATTCAGCGAGCTTGTGGGGCGTAAACCGCTGTCAGCCGAAGCGGAGGCGCCCGACGTCCTGAAAGATCCCGCTCGGGAAGCCGCACCGGGCGCAGCATTGTCTGCCGGTGAAGAGGGAAAGCGTGAAGGATCGGCCCAAAAAACGGGATTTCGACCATCTCGGCAAGCTGTTAGATCAGGTGCTCGGCGCCTGTCGTAAAAATCCGGATCTGGCGCTTTACCGCGTCTGGGATATCTGGGATGCGACCCTGGGCGCGGGAGTGTCACAGAATGCCCGGCCGACGGCTTTCAAAGGGCGCCTCCTGCTGGTGAGCGTCTCCAGTTCCACCTGGCTTCACCAGCTTCGGTTTCAGAAAGCCGAGATGATCGCGCGGTTGAATGCCGCCCTGGGAGATGCCCGGGTCGCGGATATCAAGTTCAAGATCGGAGCCGTTGGTGACAGTTCAAACCCATAACCCCCTGACCTGCGATTCTTTTTTCGAGGGGCGCCTTCAGGTCCGGCAGCACCGTGATGGCTACCGCTTCTCCATCGATGCGGTTTTACTGGGAAACCTCGTACGCCCGCGGCCGGGTGACCGGGTCTTGGATCTGGGCACCGGATGCGGCATCGTGGCCCTGATCCTGGTGTTTCGCTTTCCCGGCGTCACGGTCACGGGCCTCGAACTGCAACCCGGGCTGGCCGAGCTGGCCCGTCGGAACGTGGCGCTCAACGGCATGACCGCTGCCATTGACATTCAGGAGGGCGATTTGCGGCAGATTCGCCCCGGCAAGGCGATGGCGTCCTTCGATGTGGTCGCCAGCAACCCTCCGTACCGCAAGGCGCGCGCGGGGCGGGTCAGTCCCGGCGTGCAGCGTGCGGTGGCGCGCCACGAAATTGCAGCGACGCTCTCGGAGGTGGTGCGCTGCGCCGCGCGGATGCTGCGCATGGGCGGGCGGTTTGTGGCGGTATACGCGGCCGAGCGTCTGACGGATATCTGCTGTGAAATGCGGCTGGCGGGTCTGGAACCCAAGCGGCTGCAGATGGTCCACTCGCGCCCGGGAGAGGCGGCCAAGCTGATTGTTCTGGAGGGTCTCAAAGGGGGCCGGCCGGGGCTGGACATCGGAGCGCCGCTTTTTGTTTACACCGACAATGGCGACTACAGCGACGGGCTGGCGGCCATGCTGCGGCCTTGAAAAAAGCGCTGTAGACCGGACCCCGGCATTTCTTGCGGCGGATGCTATCTTTCCGGCAGCAGGCTGTTGAGCACCTGCCCGGTGATGACTTTGGGGTAAAAAAAAGTGGATTTGTGGGGCATGACAAGCCCCTTTTCCGCGATTTGTCTGACCTGTGCCATCCGGGTGGGGTTGAGGATGAAGCCGGCTTCGCAGCTGCCTTTCAAAACCGCCCCAAGCGTCTCCCGGGCGTCGCTGCAATATCCGATGAGCGCCTTGTCGTCCAGGTCCGCCGGGGTCAGCCCCAGGAGTTCGATCAAGACCGCGCGCGTGAGGACGGTGACATCCAGGGCGTTGAGTTCGGGGGCGTCCGCTTGTCCGAAATACTGCGCCATTGCGTCTGATTTTAAAATCAGGAGAAAAAACTCGGCCCGGTTTTTGAGCAAGACGCCGATAGCGTTTTGGGCCGCTGCGCGCGCCAGTTGCTTGAGAAAAGTCGTTTGTACCGCCTGGAAATTTTCCCGGTCGAAAGGAAAGCGGCGAACGTCGAAAAACCGCCGCGCGCGCTCGTCAAAAGCGGCAGCGGCCATGGGGGCGATGCGGTTCAGCAGTCGGTGTGTGGGAAGAATGATCAGCCCGGGGTCCGCCATGCTGGTGAGATACATCATGATAAAATTGGCGGGGTGCTGTGCACTGAATCCGGGCTGGTTGGCGGCGACCCAATCGCGGTACGCCAGGGCCGTCTCATAGCGGTGATGGCCGTCGGCGATAAAAATCGGCAGGGTCTGCATATGCGCCGCCATCTCCCTGTGCTGAGCCGCATCGCCAATCCGCCACAGGCGATGGCGATGTTGGCGGTCATCTTTGAAATCCATATCCGGCGCGACCTCGGAAACCGCTTGCTGCAGGGATGCCAGGACGCTGCCCTGGGCGTCGGGGTAGATCGAAAAAATGGGGCTGAAATTGGCGTGACAGGCCTTCATCAAGCCCAGCCGCTCGGTTTTGACCGCGGAATAGGTTCGCTCGTGCGGCAGGACGATGCCCTTTTCGAAGGGTTCCAAACCCACGCGGGCGATCAGGCCTAAACGGGTCCGGGTGCCGGCCTCGAAGGGGAACGTGACGCTGGTCAGATAAAAGGCGGGCACCGGGTCCTGGCGCAGGGTCCCGTCCGCCAGCCACCGGCGGTAGGTTGCGGCCGCCCGGGTGTGCGGGTTGTCTGCGGCGGTATCCCGTCCGCTGGATTTCCCCAGAATCAGGCGAATGACATTCTGGGGGTGCCGGTCGTAAAAGGTTTGCTGCTCGTCGCTTGAAATGACGTCATAGGGCGGCGTCATCACCTGTGCCGGGTCTCCCAGCTTGTCGGGGTTGTACATAATCCCCTTGAAGGGGAGAATCGTCGCCATCTGAAAACCACCTTGCGCGCTCGGGTTAAAATCAGGGTTGAGATACTAAATGGGCGGGTGTTGTTCAAGAGGAAAGTGACAATCGGTCATTGACAGTCAATATCAAAAAGTATAATGAGACTAACCTGCGCCTGACCGATCCCGCAGTTGCCGGTCACCCTCACGCGCCGGGAAACCATGGGCCAAGGTCAAAGCGGGCGGTGCTCCTGTGGGATCGGCAGCTTCGGAGGTGTAGGAGAGGTGGCCGAGTGGCTGAAGGCCCCGCTCTCGAAAAGCGGTATCCTGTCAAAAACGGGATCGTGGGTTCGAATCCCACCCTCTCCGCCACAATTTCTTGTTTGCGGGGGCATGTGGGTTGCGGCATGCTCTCGGCTGGAGTCCACGGCTGCGAGTCCGCCGCGGTGGTCCCCTTGGGGGGCGGGCGGCAGGCTGTCTAAACGAGTGCTTTTTTTGCGGAGAGATGTCCGAGCTGGCTGAAGGAGCACGACTGGAAATCGTGTGTGCTGTCAAAAGCGGCACCGAGGGTTCGAATCCCTCTCTCTCCGCCACATTTTTTCAGTTCACCCCCCCTCCCGTTCGTCTCCGGTAGTCCCACCCCTGGAAACCACACGTGCGCTGCTGCCAGCTGCGGGAGCCTTTTGGGTCACACTGGGAACGGTTTCAATGTCTTATCTTGTTCTTGCGCGCAAATATCGCCCCCAAACCTTCGAGCAGGTCGTCCAGCAGGCGCACGTCACCCGCACCCTGGCGAATGCCATCAGCAGCGGCCGCGTGGCCCATGCGATTTTGTTTGCGGGGCCCCGGGGAACAGGCAAAACCACGGTGGCGCGGATCCTGGCCAAGGCCATGAACTGCGAAAAAGGCCCCACGCCGCTTCCCTGCAACGCCTGCCGCGCGTGTCGTGAAATCACAGCGGGAAATGCGGCCGACGTCCATGAAATCGACGGGGCCTCCAACAACAGCGTCGAACAGATCCGGGAGCTGCGCGAAAATCTCCAGTACATGCCATCCCGCAGCCCATACAAGATCTACATCATCGACGAGGTTCACATGCTGAGCCTTCAAGCCTTCAACGCTTTGCTGAAAACCCTTGAGGAGCCCCCTGCGCATGTGATGTTTCTCTTTGCGACCACCGAACCCCACAAAATTCCGATCACGATCCTCTCCCGCTGCCAGCGCCACGACCTGCGGCGCATCGATCTGGCGGCGATTACAGACCACCTCGAAACGCTCTGCCGCCGGCAGGAAATCACGGTTCCGCCCGAAAGCCTGTGGCTGATTGCGCGCGAGGCCGGCGGCAGCATGCGCGACGCGCTGAGCCTCTTGGATCAGGTGATTACCAGCGCCGATTCCGCGAATGGGGTCGACCCGCAGGAGGTCCTGGATATCCTGGGTGTCATCGACCGCAAGATCCTGCACGACCTTTCCGCCGCCATCCTGAGCCGGGATCTACCGACGATTCTCGAACAGCTGGACGATGTCTACGATCGCGGCCACGACATGAAAAAGCTCCACGCCGATCTGCTCGAGCATTTCCGCAACCTGCTGGTGGCCAAGATCGGTCGCAACGCCGGCCGTCTGATCGACCTGCCGGGGCATGAACTGACCCAGATGCAGACCCAGGTGGCCGGTGTGTCCGCCGCCCAGCTCGAGCAGGTTTTCGAGTCGCTGCTGCGGGAGGAAGGGGCCCTGAAGTACTCGGCGCAGCCCAAGCTGGTGCTCGAAATGGCTTTTGTGCGGATGCTTCAGGCCGCGCCCGTGCTGCCCATCGAAACCCTGATCGCAAAGATCGATCAGCTGCGCCGCGAATTGGCGGAAATGCCCGTCGAGTCCTCTGTCCCCCAAAGCGTCCCGCCGCCGGGGGATCTTGACCCCACCGCAGCGGTGCCTGTTTCGCCGCCGGCGGCGCCGGAGCCCGCCGTCTCGGCGGCCGCGGCAGGCTGCGACCCGAATGAAAGCCTGGCGCAAAGCTGGCAGCGGCTGCTGCAGAAACTGTCCGGACGCGATCCCGCCCTCAAAGCGGTGCTTGCGACCGGCGATTTGCTGCGGGTGGATGAGACGGTCGTTGAAATCGAACTGCGGGGCGCTGCCTTTTCCCTGGACCGGGTGCGGCGCAAAGAGAGCATCGCGCTCATCGAGGCGGTTTGCAGCGATTATTTCGGCGGCCCCCGCAAGCTGGTCCTCAAGGTAACGGAACAGGCCCGCGATAATGAGCGCGAAAAACAGCGCGAGGCCGCCCGCTTGAAGCATGAGGCGCTCCACCACCCGCTGGTGGCCGATGCCATTGAAGTCTTCGAAGGCGAGGTGCTGGACGTCAAAATTCTATAGGCCAAGGCCCCGGCCTGAAACATTGCAGGCGGTCTTCAGTCACCCGGACACGCGGCAACAAGGAGATTGAGAAGATGAAAAATATGGGAAACATGATGAAGCAGGCCCAGAAACTCCAGGCCAAAATGCTCAAGATGCAGGAAGAATTGGCGGAGAAAACCGTTGAGGCCACCGCCGGCGGCGGCATGGTCAGGGTGGTCGCCAATGGGCGGCAGCAGATCGTCTCGATTCTGTTTGAAAAGGAGGTCGTCGACCCCGAGGACGTTGACATGCTTCAGGACCTGGTGCTGGCCGCGGTCAATGACGCCTTGGCCAAATCCCAGGAGATGGTTTCCGAAGAAATGGGCAAACTTACCGGGGGCATGAAGATCCCGGGACTGGTGTGACATGGAACACTATCCCGCCGCCATCCTGGCGCTCGTCAAAAATTTTGCGCGCCTCCCGGGGATTGGCGAAAAAACCGCCGAGCGGCTGGCCCTGCACATTTTACGGGTGCCCCGCGGCGAGGCCCTCGCGCTGGCCCGCAGCATCGAAGAGATCAAGGACCGCATCGGCCTCTGCCGCCGATGCTGCGCCCTCAGCGACGGGGAACTGTGTCGCATCTGCAGCAACCCGGCACGCGACAGCCGGCAGGTGTGCGTGGTCGAGCAGCAGGCGGACATGGTCTCCATCGAGAAATCCGGCGCATTCAACGGCGTTTACCACATCCTCCAGGGGGTCCTGTCGCCTATTGACGGCATCGGCCCGGGGGAAATCCGGATTGAAGAACTCGTAGAGCGGGTTGGCGGCGGGGATGTCGACGAGGTGATCCTGGCAACGAGCACCAGCATCGAAGGCGAGGCCACAGCCGATTATATCGCCCAGCGTTTGGCGCCGTGCGGTGTCCGGGTGACCCGGATCGCTTCGGGGGTGCCCGTCGGCGGAGACCTCAAATACGTTGATCAGGTGACCCTCAAACGGGCCATGGAGGGGCGTCACAATGTCTGAGATGCCCCTCACGCCGGAGGCGCTGTTCACCTGCCGCCAGTGCGGTGAGTGCTGCAAGGGATTTGGCGGCACCTACGTTTCGCAAAGCGACATCCAGGCGATCGCCCGCCACCTCAAGGCTGCGCCCGAAGGTTTCATCACCCGCTACTGCCAGCCGTCGGGTTCGCGCTGGGTGTTGGGGCAGGGCCTAAACGGCTACTGTGTTTTCTGGCGCGACGGCCTGTGCACAATTCATTCGGTAAAACCCCGCATGTGCCGCGAGTGGCCGTTTATCCGGAGCGTTGCACGCCATCCGGAGAACTGGTTTGCCATGGCCGCCGCCTGCCCGGGGATGCGCACCGACTTCAGCCCGCAGCAGATCGCTGCGTGCGTCGCAAAAACCCTGGCGGCGGCCCCCGAGAAGAGCGGCGCTTAGGCCTGCCAGAAATCCGGTGGGTTGACGCGAAAGGCCTGTGCGTCGGTGGGTTCGACGATCTTGCGGGCGGTCAACTCCGCCAGACTTTGGGTCAGGCGCTGGGGCGCGTCGGTCCAGACCTTCTGCAGATTCGCATTGGAAATGACCGTCCCCTGATCGGCCAGGGCACAGCACAGCAGGTAGAGCGAAACAGTTTCAACCGGCAAGCCCAGCGCAAAAATTTTCTGGCTCATCGACGGGTGTTCGGCAGCAGCGGGCATGTCATCCTCCTTAGAGCGGCGGAAAAATCGGAACGCGTGGGGCACGCTATAGCATGCCCGCACACTGGGCGGCAACCCGCCCGAAGCAGCAGGAACGGCATGATCGGAATTCTTGATTCAGGGGTCGGCGGGTTGGCCCTCGTGCGGGCGCTGGCGGGCGGTCTGCCCGGGGTGCCCCTGCTTTTTTGGGGGGATACGGCGCGCTGCCCGTATGGCGATAAAAGCCCACAGACGGTGGGCCGTTTCGCCGCTGAAGGCCTGGATTACCTTCTGCGCCACGGCGCCCGCGCAATCGTCATCGCCTCCAGCACCATTGCCAGTTGCCTGCCCTTTGAGCTGCGCGACAGCGCGGGTGTTCCCATCTGGGATCCATTGGAACCGGCGGCCCGTCGAGCGCTTGCCTGCTCCCGAGGGGGGGCCATCGGGGTGGCGGCGTCCACCGCAACAGTGGCGACGGAAAGTTATCCGGCGCGGCTCAAAGCGCTTGCACCCGGTGTCCGGGTTCACACCCGGGCCTGCCCCCTGCTGACCCACCTGATCTGCGCCGGCTGGTTGAAAAAGCCGGAAACCTTGCTGATCGCCAAAAAATACCTCCATCCGCTGAAAGTTCGCCAGGTGGACACCCTGATTTTGGGGAGTGCCTTCCTGCCGCTGCTGCAGAAAGTCATCCAACACAAGCTCGGTCGGTCGGTGGTCCTGGTGGATGCCGCCGCGGTACTGGCCGAAACGGTGATTCGCGCCTTTAAACCGGAAGCCTCTGCAGCGGCCGCGCCGATCCCGCCCCGGTTGGTGGTGACCGACCACAGCCCCGAGGTGGTAAAAACGGCGAGGCTTTTCCACCACGGCGCGCTGCGCCTGCAACCGCTGACCCGCTAGCCCCTGCGGGGGCGGCCGCTCGGGTTCGGGCGCGCTTCCCGCCGAACACCGCCCCCCGTTCTTTTAACCCTACCGCCGCGTGTAAAGCGCCAGAAAGGTTTCCAGCACCGTTTGCGGTCGCGTGTCGTCCAGGCAGGCGGGGTTTTCACAGTTTTCAGGGGCGGTTTCAAAGCATCGCCGGCAGGCCATCGCGGGCTGCAAGGCAGCCACGGCCGGACCGCTTGGGGCCCAGCGGAGGGCCTCCGAGGGCCCGAAGATGGCCACCGTGGGCAGCCCCAAAAAGGCGCTGAGATGGCTGATGCCGGAATCGTTTCCGATCAGCCCGCCGGCCGCTTCCAGAAGTCGCTGCAGCTGTGCCAAATCGCTGACCTGGTGGAGCGGGCGTTTGGGGTGCGGTGATATTCGTAGCTCTGCGGCGAGGTCCAGCTCCGCAGGGCCGAGGAGGAAGGCCGGCTGCAGGTCTCGGGCCTCAAGGCCTTCTGCGACCGCCAGGAAATACGCGAGCGGCCAGCGTTTGCGCGGGCTGCCGGCGCCAGGGTGCA
>JBAPYE010000477.1:0-3900 GCA_049284575.1 Desulfobacterales bacterium | reverse complement strand
CCAGATTGTAGACGATCGTGCCGTTGGTTTTGCCGAGCAGGGTTGTGCTCTCGGCCGGAAGGTCGCTGCGGCGGATCATGTTCAGGCGGATGGCATCTTCGATATCCCGGCCGATATAGCTGATGGTGTCGGCCATGCGGACCACGCAGCCCTCCAGGGTCATGGGGATCAGCTCGGTAGCCGGCTCCCGGGTCTTGCGATCCATATCGTCTGCCAGGCGCGCGAAGGTCTTGGAGGGGTCCGGCTGGAGTTGACGGTCGTGGACCTCGCCGTCGTGGCAGAGGATCCCGTCAAGGGTCTGCAGACACAGGTTCCACCCCCGGCCCTTGCGTTCCACGCGATCCAGGAACTGGATGCTCTGGACGTTGTGGTGAAAGTCGCCGATGCCGTGGCTGCGGCAAATGGCGGAGAGCACCCGCTCACCGTCATGCCCGAAGGGGGCATGCCCGATATCGTGGCCTAAAGCGATGGCCTCGATCAGGTCCTGGTTGAGGCCCAGAAAACGGCCGATGGTGCGCGAAATCTTGGAGACCAGCTGCACGTGCAGCACGCGGTGGGTGATGTGATCGTTGCGGATCAGGTAGAATACCTGGGTCTTGTCGATGTAGCGGGTATAGGCCAGCGAGTGCAGGATGCGGTCCACGTCCAGCGAGAAGTTCTGCCGGTAGTCGTCTTTCAGGCGTTCTTCGGTCTGGCGCCGCAGGCCGCGGCAGCTGAGGGTCGCCCGGGGCGAGAGGGCTTCGCTTTCCCGCCGGTCCATCTCTTCTCGGATGCGTTTCAGGCTGCGCACCGGAAACGTCGGGTCAAATTTTTCCATCGTCGATCAGCCTCTCCATCAGCTGCAGGTAATCGATACCCGCCTGCCGGAACCCCTCTTTGCCGTATTTCATGTTGGCCTCCAAGAGGAAAAAGCGTCCGCGGCAGCCGCAGATGTCAATTCCGACATCGTTCCAGCCGCAGCGACGGGCGGTTTCCAGCGCCAAATCGCGGGCCTCGGCCGGCACCGGCGCCAGGCTGATGGCGGCTCCGCTGGCCACGTTGGATCGAAATTCCCCCGGGGCCGCGATCCGCCAGTAGGCGTGCACGATGTCATCCCCGATGATCACCACCCGGATATCGCGATCACACGGCAGATACTCCTGGATATAGGCGATTCGGGTCTCCCGGCAGTATGCCGCCAGCTCATCGGGGGTCTGAATCAGGAAAACCCCCCGCCCCATCGCGGACCCGCGGGGAATCTTGGCGATAAAGGGGTAGGTGAACAGGGACGGGATTTTGGCCCGCCCCTTGCGCCCGAAAAAAACGCGGGTGCGCGGGTGCGGCAGTTCGAGGAGATTGAAAAGGGCGGTCTGGCGGATCTTGTCCTGAACAAACTTGTAGGTGTGATAACTGGGAAAGGTGGCCTTGCCGACCGCATTGAAAAGATCCGCGTAAAAGGTCGACGGGTAATAGATTTTGTCGGCCCGGCGAATCATCTCCGCCGCCTCCGGGGCATAGCCCGAAAAATCGGGCTGCACCCCCAAGGTCAGCACGTTGCGGCACCCTTTGAGGCGCCCCTCCAGGGCGATCACCTTGCGGCCGCTGCTGTTGGCTGCACCCATGGGCTCACCGACGGCGGGCCGAGACTCCCGCGCTGCAGTTGATTTCGGCCAGATACGGTCGGTAGGCGCCGCAGGTGCCCGAAATCGCGAGTTTTATTGAAATCGTTGCACTATTTTTTCAGCGACCGCGTCCAGTTCCCTGGTAAAAGGGGTTTCCGCCCCTTGGCTCAGCAGCGGTTTGCCTTCATCGCTGGCCTTGACCACCTGGGGCTCAAACGGCAGCGTACCCAGAAACAAGACGCCCATCTCTACGGCAGTGCGCCGGCCGCCACCGCTTTTGAAGACTTCAATGGTTTTGCCGCAGCACGGGCACGCAAACGGCCCCATGTTTTCCACCAGGCCCAACACTTCGAGGTTGACCGCCTTGCAGAAGTTGATCGATTTGCGGACATCCGAAAGCGCCACATCCTGGGGCGTCGTGACGATCAGGGCCCTGGCACCGGGAACCGTCTGAGCCACGCTGAGGGGCTCATCGCCGGTTCCGGGAGGGGCATCGATCACCAGAAAATCCAACTCCCCCCACCGAACATCGCCGATAAACTGACGAATCACGCCGGTTTTGGCCGGCCCCCGCCAGATGACGGGGTCATCACCGTTTTGCAGCAGCGACTGCATCGACACCACTTTGAGGGTGTCGTTGAACATCTTCGGGATCGCAAAATGGTCTTCGCCCACCTCCAGCAGGCCCTTCAGCCCCATGATGCCGGCAATACTGGGGCCGTGCAGATCAACGTCCATCAAACCGACACGAAAGCCCCTGCGGGACAGCGCCACGGCCAAGTTCGCGGCGATGCTGCTTTTGCCGACCCCGCCCTTGCCGCTCATGACCAACAATTTGTGCTTGATCTTGGCAAGCGAGCTTTCGATGATCTGTTCTTGAATCTTGGCGGCCATGTTCTGACCGCCGCCTGAAGCGCAGCTTCCGCTGGGGCAGCCGGAAGCGGCGTTTTCGTCAGTCGCCATTGGGACATCTCCTTTCACGATCACCTTCACCGACTGGTTGAAAAAGACTTCTCACCCGGTCGAGGCTTCGCCGGGTGTGGGAGCCCGGCCAATAAATTCGCCCGCAGGATCTGCAGGTGTTGAAATTTTCATGGGTGGCCCAGACATAATCCGGCACCTTGTCCCGCACCTCTTCGCGCCCAATGGCCACAATCGCCTGGTTGCAGCGGATACAGCGCGAAAGCGGCCGGGTATCGGAGCGCTGGATGCCCAGGGCGGCGACCAGCTGCTGCAGCTGCCGGAAAGGGTCGTTGGCCGTGACGAGGTGCACCCGCGTGCCGGGTGGCGGCGGCCGCCCCCTTCGGGTCCGGGTCAACAGCATGCGCCCCGCCGCCTCACCGCTGGTTGCCGTTTGCGGGTCCCCTTCCCAGGTGGTATCAAACCCCAAAAGACGCAGCCATTTGGCCAGTTTGCCCAGGGGGCGCTCGGCCTGGAAGCAGAACGGGGCTCCAGGCGAACGGTCGCGTGTCATGGCCGCACCCCCTCCCTTAACGGGTTCTGCTGGGGTGTCAGCGCTCCCGCGATTCTTCAGCCCCGGGTGGGTGGCGCTCCGCTTCCCCGTCGGCCAGTCGGAAAACCTCGGCGCTCAGTTCGGGGTTGACCCAGCAGCGTTCGATCTGCAGCCTGAAAACCGGTTGGGCGACGCTGAAAACCGTCAGCGCGGCTGGAAAAAGGTAGCCGGAGACATTGAGGCTTCCTGAAAAATCCACCCCATACAGGAGCGCATCCCCGTTGTCAAACATCTCGATCCGTCGCACCCTCCCCTGCCCCGCAGGATCCAGATAAATTTTTTGGACCAGGCGCCCCCTGGCATCCCACAGGCCCACCACCCCGGCCCCGCTGGCAGGCTCCGGTTGCAGGGCTGCGGTTTGGTGCGGCCGCAGGGGGATCCGGCCGGTCAACAGGCAAACGATCTCCTCGGCGCTGATGGCCACCGCCAACAGCCGCCGGAGCGTGGCGTCGCTGGCGGACCTGCGGTAAAAGCGCCCCTCCCTGTGGGCGTCGAGATAAAACCAGATCCCGTCGTTGGCCAAAGTGGCGATGGGAATACCGGAGATGTCCCGCAGCAGCAGTCTGAGCTTATCCGGGCGTTGGCCGACCCAGGCGATCCGCGCGCGTTGAAGGCTGTTTTGCTGCCAGACCGAAAAGCTGCCCAGCCCCTTTACCGCCGAAAGCCCCGGGTTGCGGGCGTCGAGTTGGGCCAGGACTTCCCGTGCGGCCGCAGCCGCGGCAAGCGCCTCGGCCGTCAGGGGTGGGGGGGGGCGGCGCTCCGTCAAACCGCTGCAGGCCGTCAGGC
>JBAPYE010000476.1:0-6854 GCA_049284575.1 Desulfobacterales bacterium | reverse complement strand
CGGCTGCCCGGGCCCAGCTGGCCAGGGGCCGCCAATTGTTGCAGCAGGGCCGGGGCGGTGAGGCCCTGGGGTGCGCGACCCTCTCGTGGCGCCTCAAAAAGAGCCCGGCCGCGGCCCGCCTGGCCTTTCTGGCCAGCCTCTACCTGGAGCAATTTGATCAGGCCCGGCGGTGGGCCGGGGCCGCCGCGGGTGAGGGGTAGGGGAGGGGCCGTCCCGCAGACGTCACTTTTCCCGCCGGCACGGCCCCGGAAGCAGCCGGCCGGGGTGCGGCGCCCCCATGCAGCCGGTATTTCCCCCTTTGGCGGAGCACCCCACACGATGCGGTTTCTGAGTCTGTTTTCCGGCCCGTCCCCGGAAAAGCTCGAGCAAAAAGGCGACGTTTTGGCTGCGGCCGGGTACTGGGGCGAGGCCCGGTTGGCCTACGAGCGCGCCCTTGACAAGCTCGAGAAGCGCGCTGGGCCGGCGGGCGGGCGGCAGGCGCAGCTGGCGGGTAAAATCCGGCAGGCCCGTGAGGCCCTGGCGCGGGCGCATCAGCAGACTGCTGCCGACCTGGCCGAAAACAACTACTTTCAAGAGGCCCGCGAGCTGCTGCTGCTGGCACTGGAGATCAGCGCCGATACCCGGCTGCGCGCGGCGCTGCAAGCCCAGCTGCACGGGCTGGCGGCCCGGCAGGAGACGGCGGCCGATGCGGCCGCTCCCGACCTTCTCGGCAACCTCGGGGATCAGGAAGACGAATTTTCGCCCCACCACCCCGAACCGGCCGGCGCGGCAGCCGAAGCGGAATATTTCTTTGCCCTCTGCGGCACCCTGCCCGATGAGGTACGGGACGCCTACCTGGGGTACGGCGAGGAGTTCAGGGCCGGCTTTATCGCACTCAACCGCGGCGACTTCGCGGCCGCGGCCCGGCGCCTGGACCGCGCCATGGCGCTTACCCCCGAGCCGCAGAGCTATATCCCCCTTGAACTGGCCACCGCCTACCTCAATCTGGGGCGACTGTCGGAATCTCGCAGGCTGCTTGAAAATTTCATCGTGCATCACCCCGCGACCCTGCCCGCCTATCAGCTGTTGAGTGAAATTTACTGGGAGCAAAAGGAATTTGAACGCGCCGACGACCTGCTGGCAGGCCTGCCCCCGGAGCTTGCGGCCTCCGAGGCCGCCGTGCGCCTCAAAGGTGAAACCCTCTATCAGGCCGGGAATCTGACACAGGCCGCGTCTTTCTATCAGGATGTGTTGGAAGCCTTCGGGTGGACCGAGGCCGTTGCCCGCGAGCTGGCCAAGGTCTATGAAGCCCTCCAGCAGCCGGATGCCGCCCGCGCGCTCTATGCGGAGATAATCGGCCGCTGCGGCAGCTGCCGGGCCGACAGCGACCCGGAGATCAAAGACCGCTACGCGGAACTCTCCTTTGCCGCCGGCCTACGCGGCGAGGACCTCCTAGAACTCTACCTCGCCCTGGTGCGCGAGATTCCCGAAAACGCAGCGGTCTACTATGACCGCATCAGCCGGATCTACGCACGCCTCGACAACCGCGTCGAAGCCGCCCGCTTCCGCGCTTTTTCAGCCCGGGCGAGCGCCCGGCGGCAAAAACGCTGAACGCCTCAAGGGCGTTTTTCGGAGGTGCCGATGGGGGAGGCGCCGTTTGCCGCCGCTGGCCGGCCCCGCCGCCCCGCCAGGGGGGCCTTTTCAGGATACGCCCATGAAGTCGGCCATCGATTTTGACATTCTCAAACAGCCCGACGCCACCACCTGCGGCCCCACCTGTCTGCATGCCGTGTATCGCTATTACGGTGAGGACCTGTCTCTGAAGGACCTGATTCCCGAGATCACCGAACTGGATCAGGGCGGCACCCTGGATGTCTATCTGGCTTGCCACGCGCTGCGCCGCGGCTACCAGACCACCATCATCCCCTACAACCTGCAGCTCTTCGATCCCACCTGGTCCGGTGTCCCGCGGGCGGAGTTGGCCGGCAAGCTTCGGCGTCAACTGTCCTACAAAAAACACCTGCCCGGCTTCGAAGTCGCCACTCGCGCCTATCTTGAATACCTCGACCTCGGCGGCCGTCTGCGCTTCGAGGTCATGACGGCCGCCCTGATCCGCCGCTACCTGAAACGCGCCATCCCGGTCTTAACGGGGTTGAGCGCCACTTACCTCTACAATTGCGCCAGGGAATACGATGCCGGCGGCCGGGCGATTTTCGACGACGTGCGCGGCGTATCGGCCGGGCACTTTGTCGTTCTCTCCGGCTACAACCGTGAAGACCGCAGCGTACGGGTGGCCGACCCCTTTCTGCCCAACCCCTTCTCGCCGACCCGATACTATGACGTCAACATCTACCGCCTGATCTGCGCCATCATGCTGGGCATTTTGACCTATGACGGGAATCTGCTGATCATCGACCGGCGCAGGCCAAAGCAGCGGCGCCGTCAGCCCGCTTAGCCGTTCTCCGAGGCCGGCTTCAGGAGGTTCTGTCCCTTCTCGGGCGTTCGTGAGTGACGCGCCTGGGCCTCGATCTCGCCGGCCTCACTGCGCAGGCCACCTTCGGCATCCGTGGACACGGTCTCTGGGGTCGCAAGCGCCTTATGCGCCGCCGCCGGGGGCTTGACCTCTTCTGGCGGCAGCGCTTGCGGGGCGATCAGCCGAACCGCCACCCCGTCGGGGAAAATGATCTCTCTTGCCTCGTCCGGCATGGAGATCTCCGCCTCCTGAAACCCCCGTTTGACCAGGCGGATGACGGACGATTTGACCTTGAGCAGGCTGTGCTGCCGGCCGTCCAGCCAGAAGTAGATCCGCAAATCGACGGTGGCCTTGCCCAAATTTTCCACCAGGACCCAGGGCTCGGGGTCCTTCAGGACCGCCGGGTGCTCGGCCAGGATTTTGAGGGCCACCTCCTGGGCGGCCTGGATGCCGTCGTCATAGCCGATGCCCACCGTGAACTCCGCCCGGCGGTTGGGGTTGCTGGTGTAGTTGTGGATGCTGTTCTTGTAGACCGTGGCGTTGGGGATCTGGACGTGGTTGCCGTCGGGGGTCATCAGGACCGTGGCCCGGATCGTCAGCATCTGCACGAACCCCAAAATCCCGGCGATCTCGATCAGGTCACCGTTGCGGAAGGGGTTTTGAACGCTTAAAAAAATACTGGCCAGGAGGTTTTCGGTGATGTCCCGGAAGGCGATCCCCAGCACGATGCCCAAAAGCCCTGTACCGCCCATGATGGTGAGCGCCATGGTGGTCAGTCCGGCCACCTGGAAAACGAGGTAGAGGCCCACCAGAAAAACGCCCAGGGCGACGCCGCGCGCGATCAGATCCTGCAGCAGGGGGTTGATGTCGCGGCGCTGCAGGGAGGCGCGCGCGGCCGCCTTGAAAAGTCGCGCGGCCCCGAAGGTGACCGCCAGGATCAAGACACCGAAGATCACAAAGGGCGAGCTGCGCAGCACGCCTTGCCACTGTTCCCGCAAACCCTCCATGGCCGGCCGGAAGTCCCAGACCGAGGGTTCCTTCAGCCCGATCTGGTTGACCACCGCCACCACATCCTGGGTGTTGCGCGCCAGGTCCCCGGCCCACTTCCGGTACTCGGCGGTCTCGGTCAGACCTGCCAGGAAAACCACCCCGTCGTGCACCCGCACCTCGGGGGCTGCGAACCAGCCGGTGGCCTGGAGGATGTCCTCAAGCCGCTCGCGGATCTCGTGGTCGCGGGCCAGGGGTTTGACCTCCACCCGCGCCGGCGCCTGGGGGGAGTCCTCCTTCGGCCCCATCGCGGGCGATTTTTCCGCCGCCGTTGTGCGCTCCCGATTTTCCTGGGCCGCAAGCACTGCGGCCCCCGCAGCCCAAAGAGACAGCAGAAGCGCCGTCAGCAAGAGCAGGCCCCTGAAGGCCCGCCGCTCTCCGGTGCCCCCGGGCCCTCTGCCCGTCCCGATATCCCCCGGGGTGGCAGCCCGTGTCGCCTTTTGATCTGCCCGGATCTGCATGGCACCCTCCCGCTATGGTTGAGGTATGAACTGCCCGGCGCTGCACAGATCTTCAAACCGGGTCTTTTCCAGGTCGATGTTCAGCCGGCAGTCCATGCCGTCGCTCGACCACGCGACGTCGAAGCCAAGCTTGCGGCCCAACGCCAGCATGTTGACATTGTCCCGCAGCACGGTGCCCCAGACGTTCGTCAAGCCCCGCTCCTTGGCGATTCTGAGCACATGCGCGAGCAGATTGGCGCCAATGCCCTGACCGTGCCACGGGTCGCCCACCAGGATGGAGAACTCGCCGTGTGTTCCATCCGGGTGGATGAACACCTGGGAGATGCCGATCATTTTTTCCGCCCCGTCCCCATCGTCGATGGCCACCATGGCAATTTCGCGGTCATAGTCCACCTGGGTGAAGCGGGCCAGCATCTTGTGGGACAGGCTCTTCATGGCGCTGAAAAAACGGTAGTAGATACTGGTGGGTGAGAGGGTCTCAAAGAGTTCGACAAAAAGATCGGCATCCACCGGTTTGATCGGCCGGACCATTAGCGACCGGCCCGACTGGGTTGCCATGCGGCACTCGTATTGTTCCGGGTAGGGGCTGATGACCAAATGCAGGGGCGATCGGACCGCGCTTTTTTCAAGCCGGATGCGGGCGTCAATAGCGAAAAGGGCGCCATTTTTGACGATCACCGGGTTCATGTCCAGCTCCTGGATTTCGGGGAAATCCACCATCAGCTGGGACAACCGCAAAATGAGCCCTTCCAGCCGATCCATGTCGACCCCCGGGCGTCCGCGGTAGCCTTTGAGGATCTTAAACACGCGGGTTTGTTCCAGCAACCTGCCGGCAATCAGGCGGTTCATGGGCGGCATCCCGAGAGCGCGGTCCTTGAAGATTTCGGTGTAGATCCCGCCCATCCCGAAAAGAATGACCGGCCCGAAGCTGGGGTCTTTTTTGGCCCCCACCAGAAGTTCCACATCCGGGCGGGTGATCATGGTCTGCACCGTAACGCCCCGGATGCGGGCATCCGCCTTGTACTTTTGGGCCCCGTCCATGATGGCGTCAAATGCCGCGCGCACCTGCTCGGCATCCATCAGGTCCAGCTGAACGCCCCGGGCGTCGGTCTTGTGGGTGATATCCGGCGATAGGACCTTGAGAACCACCGGGTAGCCGAGTTCCTCGGCGATGGTGACGGCCGCCTCCTTCTCCTCTGCGACCCGGGTCTGATTGACGGGGACCCCGTAGGCCGCCAGAATTTCTTTTGATTCGGTTTCCTCGAGGAACCGACCCGGCTGCGCCAGCCCCCTTTTAATTTTTTCCTCGGCCGCGTGGCGGTCGAAGCTCAGTTCGTGGGCGAGCTTGGGCGGAATTTCGTTCAACAACTCCAGGTTTCGACCGTAGTCGTGCAGGTAGAGAAAGGCGCGGATGGCACGCTCCGGGGTTTCGTAGGTCGGTACCCCGGCAGCGTTCAGGATGTCGATGCCCTTGGCCACGTCCCGCCCGCCCAGCCAGGCGGCAAAAACGGGGAAGCGCTGGCGGCGGATGAGTTCCGTGATCTGCTCGGCGACATCCTCGGGCCGGGTCAGCGCCTGGGGGGCCAAAATCAGCAGGATGCCGTCGAATTGGCCGGAGTCGATGCAGGTCTCGATGGTCTTGGCGAACCGCTGGGGGGAGGCGTCCCCCAGAATGTCGATGGGGTTGTTGCGGCTCCAGAAGGCCGGCAGGACCGCATTCAGCCTGTCCATAAGGCTCTCGCCGAGGGGCGCCGGGGCCAGTCCCCAGTGGGCGAGGGCATCGGTGGCCATCACCCCCGGGCCGCCGCCGTTTGTGATGATGGCCAGGCGCGACCCGGTGGGCCGGGGCTGCTTGGCCATCAACTCGGCGCAGTCGAAAAGATCCTGGATGGTGTCCACGCGCACCACCCCGGTGCGCTGAAAGGCCGCGTCGTAGACGGCGTCCTCGCCCGCCATGGCGCCGGTGTGGGATGCCGCCGCCTGGGCTCCGGCGGCGCTGCGGCCGGATTTGAGCACGACGATCGGCTTGACCCGCGAGACGGCCCGCGCGGCGCTCATGAACTTTCTGAAGTGGGTCAGGTTTTCGATGTACAACAGAATGCTGTGGGCCTGGGGATCGTTTCCCAGGTAGTCGATCATGTCGCCGAAATCGACGTCCAGCATGGAGCCGATGCTCACAAAATGGCTGAAACCGATCCGCTCCTGGAAAGCCCGGTCGAGAATGGCGGTGCAGATCGCCCCGCTTTGGGAAACAAAGGCCAGGTTGCCCGCGGGGGGCATGTCCGCGGCAAAACTGGCATTGATTTTTTTCCCCGGCAAAATCACCCCCAGACAGTTGGGGCCGAGGATCCGCAGGCCGCCCTCACGGGCGATTTTCGAAATCTTCTGTTCGATTTTGCGGCCTTCCTCGCCGGCCTCCTTGCCGCCGGCCGAGATCACGATCGCCCCGCCGACCCCGTTTTGGACGCATTCCGCGGCGATTTCGGGCACCGTCGCAATCGGGGTTGCGATCACCGCCAGATCCACCGTCTGGGGGACATCCGTCAGCGATTTGTACGCATTTAACCCCATCACCTGGCTGTAGTTGGGGTTAACCGGGAAAAGCGCCGCCCGGCTGCCGCCGCGCACGAGATTTCTGATCAGCGCCTCACCCACGGTCCCCGGCCGTTCGCTGGCGCCGACGACAGCGATGGATTTCGGTGAAAATATTTTTTCCAGATTATACAGCCCCATATACGAACCTCCTTTCGCGTTGCTTTTTTAAGGGGGGGCAAAGGGCCGGCCCGGACCGGAAAACAGTCAGGCGCCGGGCTCAGCGGCCGCGCCTGGCAGCGCCGCAGCTCGCGCGCCAAGGCGCGGTCAAAACTTTAGAGGATGTGGGGCGGGATGTCCAC
>JBAPYE010000475.1:0-22647 GCA_049284575.1 Desulfobacterales bacterium | reverse complement strand
AGAAAGGCTTGGGTTTCCAGGCTGCTGCGAAGTCCGCCGACGGCCGCGACCGCATCCGGGCCGGCGCTTTCAGCGATGCGCGCCAGCTCCCGACGTGCGAATGCGACGGCCTCCGGCGCGGGCTTGAGCGCATCGCCCACCCGGGCCTGGCGGGGGCGTTGGGGCTGATCGGCGTAGAAAAAACCATAGCGGCCACGGTCGCAGATGAAGTGGCCGTTGACCGTCGGGCTATGACCGGCTTCCTGGCGGACCATCTGACGATAGCGGGCGCTGGCGACCGTGCGGCAGCCCAGGCTGCAGTGCAGGCAGACCGAGGGGGCGCGCTGGTACTCCCAGCGCCGCCCGCAAAAGCGCGACGGCTTGTCGGTGAAGACCCCGGTGGGGCAGATGTCGATCAGGTTGCCGGCAAACGGGCTTTCCAGCGGACCGTCGGCGAAGCGGCCGAAATAGACCCGGTTGGCGATCTGCATCGCGCCGAGGTCAAAGCAGCCGGCAACCTCCTGATAAAACCGCACGCAGCGGTAGCAGTGGATACAACGGTTCATCTCATGCCGGACGAGCGGGCCGAGATCCTGGTCGTGGTAGGTGCGTTTGGGGCCGCGGTAGCGCCGCAGGCCGTGGCCGCCGGAGATCGTCGTGTCCTGCAGCAGGCAGTGGCCGCCTTCGTCGCAGACCGGGCAGTCGTGGGGGTGGTGGAGCATCAGCCACTCGATCACGTGCCGGCGGAAGTCCACCGCTTCGGGATCGGTGGTGGAGACCACCATTCCGTCCAGGGCCGCCACCATGCAGCTCATCTGGATGCCTTTGACCGGGCCTGCCACAAACTTCACGGCACACACCCGGCAGGCGCCCACGGCCCCCAGGGCGGGGTGGAAGCAGAAGCGCGGAATCATGATACCCAGCTTTTCCGCGGCTTCTATGACCTTGGTTCCCGCGGGAACCTCGATTTCCTGATCGTCGATGACGAGTGTGGGCATTGCACGTACTCGGCTTTGGTGTCGGCCGGCGGCGTGTACCGCCCGCCGGGCAAACGTTCTCAGCGCTCCCGGAAAGGGCAGCGGCCCAGGCGGATATGCGCCTGGACTTCGTCCTCGAAGTAGGTCAGCAGGCTCTCCAGGGGCGAGGCCGCCCCGGGTGCGAAGGCGCAATAGGCCTTCCAGAGGTGCTCGCCCATGCGCTTGAGCATGGGAATGAACTCGGGCTCGCCCCGGCCGTCCTCGATCCGCGCCAGCAGGTCGCGGATATAGGGCAGGCCCTCGCGGCAGGGGGTGCACCAGCCGCAGGACTCGCGTGCGAAGAAGGTGATCAGGTTGAGGGTCGCCGCCACCAGGCAGGTCTTGTGGTCGAAGACCATGATAGCGCCCGTGCCCAGCCGGTGGCCGGCCTGCCGCAGGGATTCGAAGTCCATCGGGATCTCGTAGAATTCACGGGGCATGAAGCGCGTGGAGGCTCCCCCGGGCAGGCAGGCCTTGAACTCCGAGCCCGGCAGCATGCCGCCGGCATGGACTTCGATGATTTCGCAGAGCGGCACCCCCATGGGCAGCTCGAAACAGCCCGGTTTGCGGACCTTGCCGCTGACGCAGAAAATCTTGGTGCCCGCGCCGGTCTCGGTCAGGGCCAGGTTCTTGAACCACTCCGGGCCGTTGCGGATGATGGGGGCCACGCAGGCCAGGGTTTCGACGTTCTGCAGGACGGTGGGTTGGTCCCAGAGGCCCTTTTCGGTCGGGTAGGGCGGCGGCTGCTTGGGGTTGGGGCGTCGGCCCATCAGGGCGTTCAACTGGGCGCTGCCCTCGCCGCAGATGTAGCGGCCGCCGCTGCGGTGAACGGCGATGTCGAAATCGAAGCCGCTGCCCAGGATGTCGGCTCCCAGCAGTCCGGCCTTGCGCGCTAGCCCGCTCTCGCGTTCCAGGATGCGGGCCGCGCTCTCGTATTCCGGCCGGATGAAGACGATCCCGTGGCAGGCCCCCTCGGCAAAGGCCGTGAGGGTCATGCCCTCGATCAGGAGGTGCGGGTCAGCGTGGATCAGAACCCGATCCTTGAACGTGCCGGGCTCCATCTCGTCGGCGTTGCAGACCAGGTAGCGCGGGCGGGGGGCGTCGTCGGCCACCGTCATCAGCTTGCGCCCGGTGGGAAAGGCGGCCCCGCCGCGGCCCTGCAGCATGGCCTCCAGGATCTGTTGGCGGACCGCCTGGGGCGAGAGGGTTTGCAGCGCCGTTTGGAGCGCCTCGTAGCCGCCGCTGTGGCGGTATTCTGCGAGGGTTGCGATCCGGTCCGGCTGCCGGTTGCGAAAAAGCACCTGGGGGTATGGGGGGGCCGCCGGGCTCATGGGCTTGCCTCCACCGCCGGGGCGTTCGCCCGAGCCCTTCCCTTCAGTTTTTCCAGCAGGGCCTCGAGGCTTTCCGGCCTCAGGGGGCCGTAGACCCGCTGGTTGACCAGGATCGCCGGCGACCGGTCGCAGTAGCCGATGCAGCAGACCGGCAGGAGGGTGAAAATGCCGTCGGGGGTGGTTTCGCCCATGGCGATCCCCAGCCGGCGGGAGAGATGCGTGGCCAGGGAGTCGGCCCCGTTCATCCAGCAGATCACGCTGTCGCAGACGTGGATCACATAGCGCCCCACCGGTTCGCGGTAGATGAAGGTGTAGAAGGTGGCCAGCTCGTCGATTTCAAGCGGCGTCATGCCCAGCAGCTCCGCCGCCGCGGCCACGGCCTCGTCGCTGAGGTAGCCGACCTGCGCCTGAAGGGCCAGCATGACATCCACCACCAGCTCGCGGGGGTGCGCGGCGGCGGCGATTTTTTCTCTGAGCGCATCTGTCAGCGGTGTCGGCAGCATGTGGGGTCCTAACGGTCGATGTCCGGCAGAATGTAGTCCAGTGACCCGATGACGGCAATCAGGTCGGCGATACTGGCGCCTACCGCCAGTCGCGGCATGACCTGCACGTTGGCAAAGCCCGGCGAGCGGATGTGCAGCCGGTAGGGGTAGCCCACCCCGTCGCTGACCACGTAGTAGCCCTGCTCGCCGCGGGGGATTTCGCAGGCCGCGTAGGCCTCGCCGCGCGGGATGCGCGGTCCGCGGGTGACGTTGACGAAGTGGTGGATCAGGCTTTCGATGTCGTGCAGCATGTCCGCGCGGCGCGGGATCACGTAGCGGTAGTCGTCGCTGACATGGCGGCCTGCGGGCATCAGAGCGGTCGCCTGGGCGATGATCCGCAGGCTCTGGCGCATCTCCGCCAGCCGCACCTGGTAGCGGGCGTAGCAGTCGCCCGCGGTGGCGGTGGGGATTTCGAAGGTGAAGTTCTCGTAGCCCGAATAGGGCATCTGTTTGCGCAGGTCCCAGGCGAGGCCGCAGGCCCGCAGGTTGGGCCCGCTGACGCCCCAGTCAATGGCCTCCGCCAGCGAGATCCGGCCGATGCCCATGGTGCGGGCGCGGAAAATGGGGTTGCGGGTGGTGAGGGTCTCATACTCCCGCAGCCGCTCCGGGAAAATTCGGATAAAGGCCTCCAGCGGTGCGCGCCAGCCGGCGGGTAGGTCGGCGGCGACCCCGCCGATCCGGAACCAGGAGGGGTGCAGGCGGCCGCCGGTGATGGATTCCACGATGTCGAGGATCATCTCGCGCTCGCGGAAGGCATAGAAATTGGGCCCCATGGCGCCCAGGTCGTGGGCGAAGGTGGCGAACCAGACCAGGTGGTTGCTGATCCGGAAGAGTTCGCTGATCAGCACCCGGATCACCTGGGCGCGCTCGGGCACCGTGATGCCGGCCAGGGTCTCCACCGCCATTACGTAGGGCAGGTTGTTGGCGGCCCCGGCCAGATAGTCCACGCGGTCGGTGTAGGGAATGAACTGGTGCCAGGTCTGGCGTTCGGCGATTTTCTCGGCCGCCCGGTGGTGGTAACCGATGTCCATCTCAAGTGCCGTGATCTCCTCGCCGTCCAGCTCCAGGATGTAGCGCAGCAGACCGTGGGTGCTGACGTGGTGCGGCCCGAGGTTGAGCAGCAGGCGTTGCCCGCTTTCCTTCTTCACAAATGCGCCGGCATCCAGGGGCTGGTTTCTAACGGCGTCGATGCGGGTGTAGGGCGGCATTTCGGTGGCGCGCCCCGGGTGGCTTTTTCTCAGCGGGTAACCCTGCCAGTCGTGGGGCATGATCAATCGGCGCAGGTCGGGGTGGCCGTCGAAGCGCACGCCCATCAGGTCGAAGACTTCGCGTTCGTACCAGTTGGCCGAGGGCCAGATGTCGGTCACCGTGGGGCTGTGGGGGGTGTCGCCCCGCAGGGGCACCTTGAGTCTCAGCCGGCCGGCGGGCTCGAAGGAGAGCAGGTGATAGACCAGGGTGAAATCCGCGGCGACGAGCGGCCGGCGACGAGCGGATTCATCAACCGCCGTGAGGTCGTCCAGTCGGCGAAAGCGCGGCCGGGCCTCGGTTTTGAGGTAGCGCAGGACCTCTTTGAGCCGTCCGGCGGGGACTTCGAAAGTGGGGATGTCGCTGCTGTCGGGGGCCATCTGCAGCGCGCTGCCGAAGCGTTCCCTGAGGTCTGCGACCAGCGCCTGCTGGACTGTTGTCAGGGTGAGACGCGGGGCCGGCGGGGTCCACATGAGGTCGCTGCGGCTCTGGAAAAAAAGCGGGGGGGTTGCGGCGCTGCCGCGGATCGTGCTGCCGGCCATGCCCGGGCCCCGGGGGTCACGATTTTTGGTGAGGCCGTCGACCCTGACAGGCGTCGCGGTGCCCTGGCTGCCGCCCTGGAGATGAAACACCGCGTGCGCTGGGCGCTCCTCGCGGACGATTTTCTCCTGAAGGGCGACCAGACCGTTGAGGACCGCCTCCGGCCGAGGCGGGCAGCCGGGGATGTAGACATCCACCGGCAAAATCTGGTCGATGCCCTGGACCACGCTGTAGGCGTCGTACATGCCGCCGCAATTGGCGCAGGAACCCATCGAGATGACCCAGCGGGGTTCGGCCATCTGTTCATACAGGCGCAGCACCACCGGGGCGATTTTCTTGAACACGGTGCCGGATATGATCAATAGATCCGCCTGGCGCGGCGAGGGCCGCAGGACCTCGGCGCCGAAGCGCGCCAGGTCGTAGCGCGCGGTGAAGGCCGTGGCCTCCTCCACGAAACAGCAGGACAGGCCGAAAAACATGGGCCACAGGCTGTGCTTGCGGGCCCAGTTGATCAGCAGATCGGCGCGGCTCAGCAGTCGCTGCTGGCGTCCTTGCGGGATGTCGGCCCCCACGCGAGCCCTCCCTTGTTCCAGATGTAGGCGAGGCCCAGCAGCAGCAGGATGATAAAAAAGGAGATCTGCAGCCAGCCCTCCCAGGCCAGTGGCTCCCAGGCGACGGCCCAGGAGAAAATAAAGGCCCCTTCAACGTCGAAGAGCAGAAAAAAAATGGCGACCAGGTAAAACGGCACCGGATAGTGCAGGCGCGCCGATCCGGTGGGAATGATGCCGCTTTCGTAGGCCCTTGACTTTTCGCGGCCGGTTCTTTTGTGACCCAGCCAGGAGGTGAGAAAAAGGAGCGCAGCGATGATGGCCACCACGATGAGCGTAAAGACGCTCAGGCTGAAAACCCCCGGCTCCCAGGGGGACAGAATCGCTTCGGATGCCAGTTGCATCGGTTCGCTCGAGTTCAGGCAGATGCGGTTGGTGGGTGGCGCGGCGTGAAATCAGCAATGCCGCGATGGAACCGACACTACTTGATTCTGCGGCAAAAGTAAAACGCAAAACGCGCCCGTCGCTCGCAACAGTTTCTTAAAAGGCAAGTTACAGCGCGCAAATCTCAGCGGCGTGAGGCGTACTTATGTACGCTGCAACGACTTCGAGATGCAGCGCAACGCGGAAATTGGCCCTTTTTCGGAACTGTCAGACTTTGCTTGAATTTTACCCGAGAGATTGCTGCGGCCGGAGGCCCGGGCTGCCGCCGTTCTTGACTTATTTTGGTGCGGTCGCTTGACTTTTCCTCATTACCTCATATCTTCGATTTTGACTATCTATGTTAGGACGGTTAGGACGCGGCAGAAAAAAATGCCACCAAACGTAATACACCTTTTTTTTGCCGGGGTCTTCAAGCCCCGTGGGTCGCCGTCGATCGCGATCACCCCCCAACCGAGGAGGTTGCCATGGCTGCCAAGAGAACGAAGCCGGTCAGTTTCAATGCGGTGGTGAAATTTGCGCTGCAACACTACCAGATCCCGACCAAAAAGGATATCGACAAACTCAATGCCAAACTCGATCAACTCGAGGGCCTGATCCAGGGGTCGGTGCTTGCCGTGCGCCGCGTCAAAGCCGGCCAGACCTTGACCCTCGGCAGCGGCGATGCGCCCTTGACGGCGTCTGATCGGGTGCTGGAGATCATCGCTTCGGCGCCGGATGGTATCAGCTTTGCCGACATCAAGATCAAGACCCTCTATCCGGACAAAAAGCTGCGGAACATCGTCTTTCGGCTGAGTAAAATCAAAAAAATACGGCGGCTCGAACGGGGCGTCTACGCCGCCATTCCCCAATAGACCCGGTGGTGCCGGCATGCGAAGGCCGAGTTCCGGCGCAACGCCCGGGGCGGCCTTGGCGATTTTTCTCCGGGCCCTCTGGGCGCCCCATTGCTGTGTTTCCCCGCTCCATCCCGTCACCCCTTCAGGGCAGCGCTTTTCCCAACGCCGCCGCCGCTTTTTCGGCGCAGCGTTCGCCGTCAATGGCCGATGAGACAATGCCGCCGGCATAGCCCGCCCCCTCACCGCAGGGATACAACCCTCGGACCTGGCGATGCTGCAAAGTGTCCGGGTCGCGGGGTATCCTGACCGGCGATGAGGTTCGGGATTCGACTGCCAGCACGACGGCCTCCCCGGTCAGAAACCCGTTGAGCTGTCTGCCGAAAACCCTGAAACCCTGCTGGAGGCGGGCGGCGATTGCGGCCGGCAGCCAGGCGTGCAGGGGGGAGGAGACCACCCCCGGCAGGTAGGAGCAGGGGGGCAGGCCCACCGACAGCCGGCCGGCCACGAAATCCGTCAGGCGTTGGGCGGGCGCAGTCTGTCCGTGCCCGCCGCCTTGCGTGAAGGTCTCCCTTTCCAGGGCCGCCTGGTAGTTCAGGCCCGCCAGGAAGGGGTCCACACTCATGCCGGGGATGTCCGCCAGTTGAATTTCCACCACCACGCCGGCGTTGGCGAAAGGCGAGTTGCGCTTCGCGGGCGACATGCCGTTGACCACCACCTCCCCGGGGCCGGTGGCGGCCGGGACGATGAAACCGCCCGGGCACATACAGAAGGAATAGACGCCGCGCCCGTCGACCTGGGTCACCAGGCGGTAGGCGGCCGCGGGCAGATAGGGCCCGCGCGGCTGACCATGGTACTGAATACGGTCGATCAGCCCCTGGGGGTGCTCCACCCGGACGCCCATCGCAAACGCTTTGGGTTCGATGACAATTCCGCCGCGGTGCAGGCGCCGGTAAATATCGCGGGCCGAATGCCCGGTGGCCAGGATGGTCGCGGCCGCCTTGAAGGTCGCGCCCCCGCGGGTCCTGACACCCGTGATTTTTCCAGCGGTGATGACAAATTCCGTCAGCAGGGTCTCGAAGTGGATCTCGCCGCCGGCCTCCAAGAGGGTTTTACGGATATTGTGGATGATACCGGGCAGCTTGTTGGTGCCGATGTGCGGCTGGGCGTCGAAGAGGATCTCCGCCGGCGCGCCGTGGTGGTGCAGAATGGCCAGGATCCGCTGCACATCGCCGCGCTTACGCGAACGGGTGTAGAGCTTGCCGTCTGAGAAAGCCCCGGCCCCGCCCTCCCCGAAACCGTAGTTGGAGTCGGGGTCCAGCGGATGCCGCCGCAGCAGGCGGGCGATGTCCTTGCGGCGGGTTTGCACCGCGCGGCCACGCTCGATGATGACCGGGCGGCACCCCAGCTCGACGAGCCGCAGCGCCGCAAAAAGACCCGCCGGGCCGGCCCCGACGATGAGCACCGGCGATTGGCTGTGGACGCTGCGGTAGTGCAGCGGAAAGGGTGCCGGACAGAACCCGGCGGGGTCGGTGGAGACTTCCAGCTCGAGGGTCACCCGGATGCGCCGGGAGCGGGCGTCGATCGACCTGCGGGTTATCCGCGCGGCGGTGATCTCCCCGGGCGGAATCCCCAGTTTGCGAGCGGCGAGGGGCAGGTAGCAGTTTTGGTCGGCCGCCTCCCGGGGGGCGGTCGTCAGCGTGACACGGTGGCGCATGAACGATATCTCAACCCAAAAGAGGCGGCGGTTCCCGGCCATGACCCGCCGCCGTGCACTCATCAGGCGCGAAAACTGCCGGAGGCCCCAAAACCGTGCTACCCGGCGCACGCGCCGAACAGAGGAGGCCTTGTCGTGAGTGACCCGCACGCCCTCACCCCACCCCTGGCGCCCATCCGGCTGGATCTCTCCCGGCGCTGTATCCAAACCGAAATCAAGCGCCAGTACGAGCGCAGCCTGGCTGCCTGTCTGCGGTCTCCTGCCGGCGCCGAGGCGCTCGCGGCGACGGTCGAGACGCTGCGCAGCGCGCTGGAAACCCTGGATTTTCCGAAGCTGCGGGTCGCCCACACGGCGCTGGCCGGCGGGCGAAGCGACCGGGTGGAACTCGTGCCGGACGCCGGCGGCCGGTTGACGCTCTTGATCAACGGGGATTCCTTTCCCCTGATTTTGCGCCCCCAATCGGGGCGGTGACTGCAATTTTAGGCCGAAAGACCGCTGGCCACCCAATCCGCCAGGCTCGGCAGCTCCAGAGCGCAGCCCGAGACCGGCTTCCACTCGCACTGGGCGTTGAGTTCGACCCCTTCGCAGATCAGGGAAACCGGGTGGTCGGCGGACACGACCACCACCATCAGTCGGGGATGCTCGGCCGAGAACCGCAGGGCGGAGTTGTAGCGCGCGCCCCGTGCGCGGTTTTCCTCGGTGAGCGCCTTGCCGTCCAAAAGACAGGCAAAGCGGTGCAGCCGCAGGTCGGCGCCGATGTGCAGGGCCCCGTCCATTCTGGCCAGGGAGCGGGTCAGATCCAGGAGGCTGCCCTCCCGAAGGTCCAGCGGCGCTTCGAGGTCCTGACCCGAAATCTTGACCGGGGCGGGGTTGAGATCGAGCACTAGGGTGCAGCCGAATTTCTGTTCCTGGGCGTGATGGACGATGCTGGTGGTGATCTTGAAAAGCCGGTTGCTTTCGTTTGGGTCCAGCGGGGACTCTAACAGCATTTCCTCTATATGCACGAGGTTGGCCTTGTGGGTGGTCGAGTGAAAGTTGCCGTCCAGGAAGCTGCAGACCGGCTCGCCGCCGAAGCGCAGGAACCCGTGCCCTCCGCGGTAGTCGGCCGTGATCCGGCATAGGGACAGGGCGCCGGCGGTGATGCCGAAGATGCTGACCCCGTCGGAGACAAGTTTGCGGGGGCTGCCCTCCACCGCCAGCAAGGTCTTGCGAACGTGCTTGAAATTCTGCAGGGACGGGCGCTCCAGTTTCGGGAAGCGGGCGATGAAAGCCAGCCGGTCGATGGCCGCGGGCTCCACGAAAACGATCTGCCCCCGGGGCCAGGCGCCCTCTTCGCGGGTTTTTGAAATTCCCAGGACCGCATCCAGAATGGGGTAGACCCGCAGCTGGGTGTCCCAGCCCAGCAATATGTTGAGTTGATCCACGATGTGGTCGCGCACCGCGTGGGCGGCATACTCCCGCAGGAAATAGCCCGATATGCCGGTGTAGTAGAAATTTTCGGGCCTCAGGTCGGTGGATAGCCGCCAGGCGGCGTGCTCCAGCCAACGCTCGGTGGGGCCGATGGCGCACATGTCCAGGTGGTGCTCGGTGAACCACATCTGGTAGAAGACCGCCGGCGACCGGCCGCCGTAGGAAATCAGTCCGGCCAGGTCGAGGTTTTTAACCGGGTAGGTCTGGCCGGTCACCGGCATCTGGTCGAAGCCGGTGGGGAGCCGCCGCCACGCATCGCTGTCCAGGTAGAGTTCCTTGAACTTGAGTTCGTGGCCGTGCAGGAGGTTCTGGGGGTCGAAAATACAGAGGGGGTCCTCGGGGCGCACGGCAAAGATGACGGCCGCGCGACTAGGGCTGGAAAAATGCGAAAGCCCGTCGCGCAGCCCATCGAGGGTGTCGAAGATCCGTCGGTTTTGAAACCAGTCCAGGGTCATGGCAGCAATCGATTGGCGGGCGGCCGGCCCAGGCGGCCGACGCGAGACGCTTTCCATTACCATTTAATCGGCAGGATCGCAATCCGTGGGTTCGGCCTGCGGTCCCGGCACCCACCCGCCTGCCGCCGGCAACACCGGTGATCGGGGAGCCGCTGGTTCCCACGATTTTTATTGCAAATCATAAAAATCTCGGGTAGAAGGCCCTTCTTTCGTATCGGCGCTCCTTTCCTGCCAGGAGCCTCCGGGGGTCGGGGGCGCAGGGAGAGGAAGCGCTTTTTTTTGAGCGGCGGGCGGTTGAGGCCCGCAAAACAACAGGCAAGCCAATGTCACTTTTCATTCGAGGTGGTGCGGATGCCGCGGCGCTGCCCGGCCTTGCGAGCAAATGGGCGCCGGGTTTGAGGGGGCTTAAAATGCGGTTCAACCGTCATCAGTTCGTTTACTCGGTTCCCTGGAACCTCTTTCTGCTCACGGTCGGCTCGCTGCTCTTTGCCGTCGGTTTCAAGGCCATCACCGTGCCCCACGGCTTTATTACCGGCGGGATTACGGGTGTCGCTCTGTTGCTCTACTACCTGACGGACCAGCTGACGATCGGCGTGTGGAATCTGATCGTCAACGTGCCGATTTTTCTGGTGGGCTGGAAATTTGTCAGCCGGCGCTTCTTTTTCTACAGCCTGTTCGGGATGACGGTGTCGACCGCCGGCATGGACTTGATCACCTTCACCATCCCCGTTCACGACCCTTTCCTGGCGGTTCTCGCCGGCGGGGCCATCATGGGCGCCGGCTGCGGGGTCATCCTGCGCTCCATGGGCTCGGCGGGCGGCAACGACATTATCGGCGTCATCCTGAACCAGAAGTTCAACCTGCGCATCGGGAGCTACTACTTTTTTTTCAACGTCGTCCTGTTCAGCTTCAGTTTCGGGCTGCTGCAGGTGGATCTGGTGCTCTACTCTCTGGCGATGAGCTTTGTCCTCTCCCAGGTGCTGGATTACTGTCTCAGCATTTTCAACCAGCGCAAAATGGTGATGATCATCTCCGAGCAGGCCGATCCCATCGCCGCCGTGATCAACCAGAAGTTCAACCGGGGTGCGACCTTTCTTCACGGACAGGGCACCTACACCGGCAAGGCCAAGAAAATCATCATGACGGTGGTCAACAACTACCAGGTCAAGCGGCTGGAGGAAGCGGTCTTCACCCTGGACGAGGGGGCCTTCATGATCACCGAGAACACCTTCAACGTCCTGGGCAAAGGCTTTTCCAACCGCAAGGTCTATTAAGCGGGCCGCTCAGGCGGGGGCGGCCGCCGCTGCTTTGCGCTCGGCCTGGCAGCGGCGCAGGTCCGCCCAGACCGCCGCCACCTGACGGCGGGTTTCCTCCAGGTCGCCTTCGTTGTTGACCACGTAGTTGGCAAAGCTCAGCTTGTCGTCGATGGACAATTGGGCCTTTAAGATCGTGGCGGCCTCCTCGGTGCTGATGCCGTCGCGCTTGGCTAGGCGCGCGATCTGCTCCTCGGGGGGAATGTAGACCACCAGGATGCGGTCGAAGAGGTACTGCAGGTTGAGCTCGATCAGCAGCGGGATCACCACCTGGATGATGGCCTCGGGGTTCTCGGCGGTGATGGCGTTCACCTGCCGGAAGAACTCCTCGTAGATCGGCGGGTGGGTGAAGCTCTCCAGTTTTTTGCGTTTTTCCATGTCGCCGAAAACGATCTTGGAAAGCTTTTTACGGTCCAGGCCGCCGTCGGGCTGCAGCACCTGGCGGCCGAAATAGGCCACGATGTGATCATAGCCCGGGGTGCCGGGTTCCACCACCTGGCGGGCGATCAGGTCGAAGTCGATGATCGGCGCTCCCAGCTCCCGCAGCATGTCCGAGATCGTGGTCTTGCCGCCGGCAATGCCCCCGGTGACCCCCAGCAACAGGCGGTTGTCCTCGCCGCGGACCTTTGCCATCATCTCGTCCAGCCCCTTGTAAGAGACCGGAAATTCCGGTGCGATATCGCCCTCCGCGCCGGCAAAACTGATCGGGTAGCGCACCCCGCGGCGGTAGAGCGCCTCCAGCCCCTGGAGCGCCTTGGGCATCATGTCCGCCGGGATCGCCATCACCAGTTCATCGTCCTGGGCGTGGCCGTAGCGGCGCTCGCCGTAGCAGGGGATCGTCAGCGAAGGTTTGCCGCTCTGGTAGCAGCGTACGATGGCGTCTGAGCAGGAGGATTCGCCCACGCAGTGAAACTGCATGACCTCGTAGCGGGTGAACTGCAGGGCGTTGATCAAAAGGATCATCTGGGCGGGGTTGGCATAAACCAGCACGATGTCCGGCTCGAAGGGGTTGTAGACCAGCGGGGCCAGGACCACCGCCTCGTGGCGGCCCATGGGCAGCCGCGGGATCGCCGCTTCGAACTTCCGTCCGTCGTCCTTGGTGGCCGTCCAGACGATGCTGCGGAAGGTGCCGTCGCGGTGGGTTTCGGGCAGGTCCGCGAGGCCGATGATCGACGGGCACGAGGCAAAGAGAAAATCCTCGCAGTCGGCCCCGACGGTCCAATCGAAGTTGCGGGCGAGGTTGACCAGCTGGCAGAGGGTGACCTTGTGGTTGGGGCGTCGCATGAAGGCGATCTGGTTCAAATCCTCTTTTTTGGGGAGCAGCTTGAAGGCCACGGGGAAACTTTTGAGTCGCAGCAGCAGCTCGAAGCGGCGAATGATTTTTTTCCAGTCGTGGGTGGTTTGCATGATTTCCTTATCCCCCTTTTAAGATCCCTGAGCTGATGGTGAAGTGGTTTCAGACGCTGGCCACCGCCGCCAGGTTCTGGCGAAAGGCCAGGGGGGCATAGCGGCCGGTCTTGAGCGCTGCGAGCAGATCGGCTTCGGAGCCGATCGCGGCCTCGAAACGGGTGGCGTACGTGCCCACCTCCTCCCAGCGGTGGGCGTCGCTGCCCCCGCTGGCCGGCAGGTTGAGGCCCCGCGCGACTTCCGCCGCCAGGTTGTTTTCGGCTGCCGTGACTTTTCCGTTGAGCGCCTCTACGCCATTGACCAGCTGAAAGCAGGGCCGGGCCATGGCCTTTTCCACGGTCAGGCCGATCTCGCCGGCCCCGAAAGTCAAAAATCCCCTGAAAGGATGCGCGGCGACGATGAAGCCCTGGGCGCGGTCGACCGCTTGGCGCAGCTCCGCCAGGGGAATGACGCCCCGTATGTCCTTCTGGAGGCCGAAAACCAGCATGTCGCCCTGGTCGGTGATGATTTCGTTGGCGGCCAGGATCAGGAAACCGTGTTTCTGGCGCAGGGCTTCGACCTTTTCCGGGGGCCAGACAAAGTTGTGGTCCGTCAGGCAGATGCCGTCCAACCCGATACGCTGGGCCTCGGCGATCATGGCCGCCACCGGATCGGAGGCACACGGCGATGCCGGATAGGTGTGGAGATGGAGATCGATGACGAAACCGCCCTCGGCGGCGACGGCGGTGGCGGCCGCTGCCGGCCGGATGGACGTCGGGGGCTGCCGGCGGGAGGAATCAACTGAAATCGAAGTGCTGGATTTGTGCTTAGCCGCCGACTTTGCCGGCTCGGCTGCGGTGACAAAATCGCGGAAGGTGAGCTCGGGCCGGTCGGCCGCGGCGTCCTTCCAGGCGGCGATGCGGGCAGCCTCGCCCGCGGCCCGGCAACACTCGATCAACAGGTTGGCAAAATGGCGGCAGCTTGTACGGCCGATGATCTTGTGGATTTTATGGTCGATCCCGTCTTCGATCCGGAATCCCACGGCCGCCTGCAGAAATTCGAGGCTGCGGGGGCACTCCGGGGTGGTGTGGCGATTCCAGCGGCCGTCGATGGCCAGAAAGGTGAGGTCGGAGATGCGGACCTGCAGGTCGATTTCAAGACCGTAGATGTCGTCGTCCAGGACCCCGTGGATCAGAAAGGTCTCGGAACCTTTGCGGGCCACGCTGATCAGTTTGTTGCGCATATAGTTGAGCATAATTCCCCCTGTGGGCGGTGGGTTTGCTTCAGGCCGACGGCTTGAGGTCCGCCACCAGGGGCGTGCCCTCGGCAAACGCCGCGCAGCGGTTGTAGAGGCGGACGTTGTCCTTGACCATCTTGGCGTAGAAATCGAACCTGCCGGCCGCATCATCCGGGGCGTGCACCAGAACCCTTTTGGTGAGCGTCAGGATCACCCCGTGGCAGGCCTCTTCCACCATGTAAGCCAGCTGGCTGAGATCGGCTTCCTCCCCGATCAGGCCCTCAATGATTTTGAGCATGCCGGAACCCACGCGGACCCCCTGAAGTTTTTCAAGGCGTTCGGTGATATCGCCAATCTCTCCCCGGATGGCGTGGCGGAAGCGGCCGCTGGCGGCCTGGATGTTCAGGTCGGGCAGCTTCACCGTGAGGGTGACCGCGGCGCTCGTGAGGGTGTCCTGCAACCGGCAGGTGGACACCAGGGTGTCGGCATCCGGCTGTTCGACGCTGGTGCAGCGGTTTACTGAAAAATAAAGGATGTTTTCGGCCATGAAGGAATCCTCCCAGAGTGAATAGGTCTTTCGGCGGGGCCTGCGAGCGGCCGACCGGCGGGGATTATGTTGCCAGGGTGAACTTCCAGGCGCAGAACCAGCCTTCGGGGTGCGGGTCCGGTGGGCAGCCGATGCACTCGGTTTGGATGCGCTTGTCGATGGCGCTGGCGAAATAGGGGTATTCCACCAGCCCCACCGACTTGCAGGGGTAGTCGGGAAGGCCGCGGCGCTGGCGGGCGGCCTGCACGCGGCACTTGTTCATGCGGAAGATGATGCAGTTCTCATCCACCTTTTCCACCGACTGCTCGTTGATCAGGGCGTACATGCGGAAGGCCAGGGCCTTTTGCAGCGCCGGGATACCGCCGTTTTCGGGCAGGTTGAGGACCTTTTTGATGCGCTCGGCCTCGAAGGGCGAATAGCGGGTCCAGCAGGAATCGTTGCAGCGCTTGGCGTCGTTCATGCCGAAGCGGCTTTCCACGGCCTGGAACCAGATGCCGTCGTTGGCCAGCCAGTTGATGCCGAGTTTTTCCAGCAGATCGATCAGGGTTTCCTTGGAAAAGGTGTCCAAGACCGCCGGGATGCCGTTTTCCACCGGAAAATCCAGGGTCTTGCCCAGGCGTTTGAGCTGGTTGCCGAGGCTGGCGCTCCAGACGTCGTTTTCCACCGCCAGGGCCTTTTCCATTCCCAATTGATGCTCCACTTGCGCAAACCAATGGCCGTAGTGCACCACGGTCCGGCGCAACGCGTCCACCACCAGCTGAACCAGGGTGTCCCGATCCGTCTCCGCAATGATCTGTCGCATTTCATTCATGCCGTGAGAATCTCCTCCGCAATGGTTTTAAGGTTATGGCTGAAGCCCCGCGCCGTTGACAGCCGGGAAAGCGTATTCGATCGGCCCCGGTCTCAAACCGCAATCACCGCGCAGCTTGGAACCGTCCGAGACGCTGCGGTCAACACCCAGGGCGCTGCCGCGCGCAGCCCGACTCGGAACAATCAGACGCTCATTTGAGCTGCCACTCCGGTTTGCGCTTGTTCAAAAAGGCGTTGACCCCCTCCTGGCCGTCTTCGGTGACGCACAGCGAGGCAAACATTTCGTTGGAGTATTCCAAGGCCTTGGCATACTCCAGGTCCGACATGCCGTAAAACGCCTGCTTGCCCATCTGGACGGCCAAGGGGCTCTTTTTGGCCAGTTTGCGGGCCAGCTCCAGGGTGGCCGCCGCCAGCTCCTCCTTGGGGACCACTTTGTTGACAAGCCCCCACTGCTCGGCTACCTGGGCGTCGATCATGTCGCCGGTGAGCAGCATCTCCAGCGCCCGCTTGCGCCCCAGGGAGCGCGAAACCGGCACGGCCGGCCCCATGCAGAAAAGCCCGACGCTCACGGCGGTGAGCCCGATGCGGGTGCCTTCGGCGACCACCGCCAGGTCGGCGGCGGCGATCAGGCCGCCGCCGTTGGCGACGGCAAAGCCGTGGGCCGATGCGATCACCGGTTTTTTCATTCCGGCGATGGTCAGGGCCATCTCCTCCATCAGGGCGACCCACTGTTTGTACTCATAGTGGCTTTTACCGAAGAATTCCTTGAGGTCGATGCCCGCACAAAAGGCCTTGCCGGCGCCCCGGATCACCACCACCCGGACTTCGGGGTCGGCGTCCAGCTCGCGCAGCCCCTGGTTTAGCTCCCGGGCCATTTCGCTGTTGAAGGTGTTCATCTGCTCGGGGCGGTTGAGGGTCAAGGTGGCGATGTGCTCCTGCTGTTCGATAACGATGGTCTTGAATGGCATTGGTTGGACCTCCCTGAAGAAAAGCGTTTTGCGGGCCTCGAAAACAAGGAAAGGCGCCGCACAAAGCGTTCCGGCGGGTTATGAACGAGCGCTCAATCGAGAATAGACCGTTGCCCGGCGGGTGTCAAGGGTTTTTGCCTTTCGAGTAACACGTTGAAATTAAGCTTTTTTTTACCTGACGGGGTTGCTATGCAGGGCTCGCGGGCCGAAAGCCTTTGAAAAGCGCTGTGTCCTGTGCTAATTTTGCTGTGCTGCAGGGGAAGGCTTGTCAGGCCTTCACCGATTATCAACCATTATCAGGGAGGCGTATTGATGAACCAGGCGGACGACCTCGAGGCCCGGCGCCGGCGCTGGGAGCGCAGCCGGCGCAAGTGGTACAACATCTATTTGTTTGCCGGGGTCGGCATCAACTTCATCCTTTATTTCACCAAACCATTCGGGTTTGATCCCAGCCACAGCATCCTGTGGGGCTCTTTTTTCGGCCTCAGCATTCCGCTTTTGACGATGCTGGTCTGCGGCTTCATCCACCAGAAAGTGTTGGGCCTATGAACCGTACACGTGTCACCCCGCCGCAGGCGCTTGTCGGTTTGCTTCTGACAGCGGCGCTCTTGTGGCTGCCGGCCGCCGCCGTGCACGCGGACGCTCTCTTCATCAATGATCGCCGGATGACCGAACTGATGCTGGGCGACAAGGAAACCGAGCAGACCGTGGCCTATGCCCCGGAAGGAAAATTTCTGGAAAAGAAAACCCGCTTCACCGGCAGCTGGATGAAACGCTTTTTCGGGGAGGTCAAAGAGGAAAAGGTGGCCAGCTATTTTTTCCTCGATCGCGCTGAAATTCGTGAAATCGACTGGCAAAACGGCCGGATTTTTGTTTTTCCTTTTGAAAAAATGGCCAACAACCGTTTGAGTCAAGAGAAGGAGGCCAACTCTGCAGAGCTGCGTGAGTTCCTCGAGGACCGCTACCGCGCCATTCCGGCCACCTTGGACATCGTCGTGTCCGACGCGCTGGAAACAATCGACGGCTACCCCTGCCGGCACATTACGGCCGAACTGGTTTACGGCACCGACGACCTTAAGAAAAAGTCGCGCAGCGTGACGGCCATCCGGCAGGAGCTGTGGCTCTCCGAAGCCGTGCCGGGCTACGCCGACGTCGTGGCCTTCCACGAGGCCCTGGCCCAGCGGCTGGGCATCGAGGCCGAACGCCTGGGGAATCTGTCCGACCTGCTCAAGTATTGGGACGCGCCCCTGGCCCCGATGCACGACAAGCTGCGCCAAGTCACCGGCTACCCTGTCAAGAGCACCATGAGCGTCGACGCTTATTACACCTCCGGGGTGGATACCACCGCCCCCAAAACCATCACCAAACGCCTGAAGACCGAAACGGTCACCCTGCGCGAGGTTCGCCTGGACCCGGTGGATGTGACCCGCTTCGCCGACCCCCCCCAGTTTCAGATCATCATGTCAGATTAGGGACGGCGGGCGGGCCGGCCCGGGGGCGATCCCCGCACCGGCCCGCCCGTTTTTCCTGTGGGCTCAGTCCTCCCGGAGTTCCTTTAGATCGGCGTAAAAGTCCAGCACCTCGGGGTTGCTCAGGGCGTCCTTGTTCTTGACCTCCTGTCCCTGGATCACCTTGCGCACCGCCAGTTCGACCTTCTTCATGTTCAGCGTGTAGGGGACCGCCGGCACGCTGATGATCTTGGACGGCACATGCCGCGGTGAGGCGTTGTCGCGGATGGTTTTGCAGATCCGTTTTTTGAGGTCCTCGCTGAGCTCGAATCCGGGCATCAGCTTGACGAAGAGCACCACCCGCACGTCCCCCTTCCAGGGCTGGCCGACCACCACGCTGTCCTCGATTTCCTCGAGCTGCTCCACCTGACGGTAGATTTCGGCGGTGCCGATGCGCACCCCGCCGGGGTTGAGGGTGGCGTCCGAGCGCCCGTAGATGGTGACTCCGCCCCGGCTGCTGATCTTGATGAAATCCCCGTGGCGCCACACATTGGGGTACACGTCGAAGTAGGCCGCGTGGTATTTGCTGTTGTCGGGGTCGTTCCAGAAGTAAATCGGCATCGAGGGAAAAGGCGCGCTGCAAACCAGCTCGCCCTGCTGGCCGATCACCGGCTGACCGGTTTCGTCGAAGGCCAGGACCTTCATCCCCAGGCCGCGGCATTGCAGCTCGCCCGAATAAACGGGTCCCATGGGGTTGCCCAGCGCAAAACAGCCGTTGAGGTCGGTGCCGCCTGAAATCGACGCCAGCTGAAGGTCCTTCTTGATCTCGGAGTATACGAAATCAAAGCCTTCTTCGGAGAGCGGCGACCCCGTGGAGAGCACCGCCCGCAGCGGGGTGAGGTCGTAGGTTTTACCGGGCGTGACGCCGAAATTCTGCAACGCGGTAAGATAGCCGGCGCTGGTTCCGAAAACCGTAATTTTTTCTTTTTCGGCCATTTCCCAGAGGGCTCCGGGGTGGGGATGGAAGGGGTTGCCGTCGAAGAGCACCACCGTGGCGCCCACCGAGAGGGCGCTGGTCAGCCAGTTCCACATCATCCAGCCGCAGGTGGTGAAATAAAAAATCACGTCCTCGCGTTTGAGGTCGGTGTGCAGGATCAATTCCTTCATCTGGTGGATCAGGATCCCGCCCGCGCTCTGGACCATGCACTTGGGAAGCCCCGTCGTGCCCGAGGAGTACATGATGTAGAGCGGGTGATCAAAGGGCAGTTGCGCGAAGTCGATCTCGAGGCCGGCTTCGGCCGACTTGAAGTCCGCAAAATTGACCGCCTTGGGGACTGCGCTGATGTCCGGTGCGGGGTCCGTGTAAGGCACCACTACGACCCTTTCGATGGAGGGCAGATTTTTGAGGATGTCGGCGATGCGAGCGAGCGAATCGATTTTTTTGCCTTTGAAGGAATAGCCGTTGGCGGTGAAAATGACCTTGGGCTTGATCTGGCCGAAACGGTCCAGCACGCCTTTGATGCCGAAATCCGGCGAGCAGGAGGACCACGTGGCCCCGATGCTGGTGGCCGCCAGCATGGCGATAATCGTCTGGGGCATGTTGGGCATGAACCCCACCACGCGGTCGCCGGTGCTCACCCCCATGTCGCGCAGTGCCTTGGCCACCCGGGCGACTTCGTCATAGAGTTGGGCATAGGTCAGGCGGACGGCCTCCTGATCCTCGCCCTTGAAGACCAGGGCGACCCGGTCGTCCCGGTAGCGCAGCAGGTTTTCGGCGAAATTCAGGCGCGCACCGCTGAACCACTTGGCGCCGGGCATTTTGGCGACATCGTCGATGACCTCCGCGTAAGGCTGCGAGGCCCGGATCTCGGCGAAGTCCCACATGGCCGCCCAGAAATCGATAATGTTATCCACGGACCACTGGTAGAGCTCCGGATAGTCGCTGAAATTTTTGCCGTGCCGCTCGTTGACGAACTGGATGAACCGGTACATGTTGGTTTGCAGGATGCGCTCTTGCGACGGTTGCCACAGCAGTCTGTCCATGTTCAACTCCCTTCGATCATCTTGAAGTGATAGCATTCTCCCAAGTATCCCATATATTTCAGCCGGCCCCTGGAGATCAGGGTCTGGCGGTCGGACTTGATCACGATCTCACCCTCAGCGTCCTTGAGGTCGGCCGGGATTTTATACGGCGCCAGGGCTTCGGGGTGGGCGCGGCCGGCCGCCATAAAGGCATTCACCACCCGGGGGTCGTAGAGCAGGCCGGCATTGCTCTTGAGCTGGATCTGGGCCTCGGTCGGGTCCATGCGGCCCATGCGCGGGCGCTCCGAGATCATGGCGTCGAAGGCATCGCAGACCGCCACGATCCGGGCCCCCAACGGAATCTTGTTGCCGCTGAGGCCTTCGGGGTAGCCTGAGCCGTCGAAGCGCTCGTGGTGGTGTAGAACGGCGGGCAGGATGTCCGCCAGGAAGGGGAACTGCCGCAGAATCTTTTCCCCGATCAGGGGGTGATATTTGACGATGTCGAATTCCTCGGCCGACAGCTGCCCCAGATTGTGAAGCAGGTCGCGGCTCAAGCGCAGCTTGCCGATATCGTGCAGCAGCCCGGCCTGGTAGAGGCGCTCGGACTCCTTGAGGCTCATGCCCAGCGCCTCGGCCGTCAGGCGGCTGTACTCGGCGACCTTCAGCGAATGCCCATAGGTGATGGGGTCCTTGTCCCGCAGGCTGAGGGTCAAGCCCCGGACCACCGTGCGGTTTTCGCTGGCGGCTTGGCGGGCACTGGCCAGGGCGCGTTTCAGAGCCGCGGCACAGCGCTCCCCCAAGGCGATGACCAGATCGATACCCTCCTTGCCCAGATCCTTTTCTTCGGCAAGAAAAATCGAAACCACCACCGTCAGCTCGGGGGTGATGGTCAGGGGGATTTCAAAAACCGATACCGTCGTCCCCAGAAGGTCCCGGATCAGGATGCGGCGCCAGTCGGTGTGCGCCCGGGGTTTGTTTTCAAACAGCATCCCCCTGAAAAAGAAGGGATCCTCGATCTGGCCGCTGGCGGCTATCATCTGGATCTCGCAGGTGCGCGTGTCCACCAGGTAACCGCTGCATCCCCGGGGCCTGAGGATACTGGCGATGCCGTTGACCAGAATTTCCAGGATTTCGGTTGGCTGGGTGTGGTCGCCCAAGGATTGGGTGACGCCCTTGAACAGTTTATTCTTCCTGGAAAAACGCATGACATCCCCACGGCGGCCTAAGACGGCGGTGTGTCCGACCCGCTGCGGTCGGTCGGATCACACCGCAGCCGCCTGCTATCCCTCGTAAATTACGGCCAAGATGGTCGCGCTGCCGCTCTTGGCGGCGATGAGGTGCGGGGTGGTCGACAGGTAGTAGGCACTGTCGCCGGGTTCCAGTTCGAATTGCTCCTCGCCCACCTCGAGGATGACCCCGCCCTTGAGGACGTAAATGAACTCTTCGCCGTTGTGAATCGACTTTTCGCGGTCGGGGTTTTCCTCCAGTTGGACGATCAGGGCCTCCATGTGACGCCCCTGGACCTCCGGTGCGAGGCTCTTGTAGGTGTAGAGCTGCCGCTGACCTTTGCGCGAGGTGGAGCGCGAAACGGTTTTCTGCTCGCCCCTGCGGGTAACGGCGTAGAGCAGGTTGCCGGTGCCGGAAACTAGGCGGCCGAAGGCACTGTCCAGCGCCTTGGACAGGCGCATCACGGTTCCCAGCTGGGGCTTGATTTGGTCGGATTCGATTTGGGACAGAAAATCGATCTCAAAGCCGGTCAGGTTGGCCAACTCTTCCAACGAAAGGCCTTTTTCCTTCCGCAGGGCCTTGATGCGCGGCCCGATTTCCTGGAGGCCGCGCGGGGCGGCCTGGTCGATGTCGCCGGTCAGGTCCTCAAAGTAATCCACGTTGATGTGGGGTTTCTGGGTCTCCATTTTAATCTCCTCAGGGTTTGAAATGCGCCGACAAGGCGGATCCGGGCGGTCGATGCCCGGATCCGCAAGGGTCTCGGGCCGGCTAGCGCGGACGATGCGTCTCGGGCAGGACCGCCTCGGAGGCCCAGTTAGTCGGCAGTTTTTGGCCCATGGCCTCGCCCAGCTTCTCCTTACGTTTTTTGAGCCCCGGGCGGGCGAACTCCATGTGGCCTTCCTTCAGGGTCCGGCCGTTGATGATCGCTTCGCTGCGCAGACGATGGCCGGCGGTGCGCTCCAGCTGCCGGCCCAGCCACAGGATGCGATCCACGTCGTAGCCGTGCTCGATGCCCATTTCGTCGATCTGCACCAGGGTGTCTTCCAGGCACACCAGGCCGACGTAGCGGGGATCCTTGTAGTAGTAATCTCCGGTTCCCGGCACCGGGCAGTCGTCCAGGAAGTTGGCCGGCTGCCCGCCCAGGCCGCCTAAGGTGGCCTCGAATTGGGTGATGCCGGCCTGCAGCGCGGCCAGCACCGAAGCTGAGGCGACGCGCTTGGTCTCATGGAAATGGGCGAGGTGCAGATCGGGGTTGGGGATTTCATCCAGAATCATGGAAAAGTAGCGGTAGACCTGGGCCGCGGAGGCACTGCCGTCATGGTCGGCGTGCTCCACGTCGTGGGCGCCGATCTCCAGCCAGCGCTTGGTGAATTCCACCGCGTCGCGCATGTCGGTGGCCCCGCCAATCGGGCTGCCCCAGATGGTGCTGACCGTGCCGCACATTTTCATGCCGGCGTCGTTGCACTTCTTGATGCAGCGCTCGCACTCGGCCCAGTAATCCGGCAGGGTGGTGCCCGAGTTGGCGAAGTGGTGCTGCTCTTCGGTGGATACCATCATCAGGCAGCGGTCCGG
>JBAPYE010000474.1:0-9185 GCA_049284575.1 Desulfobacterales bacterium | reverse complement strand
GCAGCGCCGCCGCGCATTACATCATGCGCTGGCCCTGGCAAAGCGCCCTGCTGTTCGGCACCCTGGTAATGGTGACGGGCCCCACCGTGATCAACCCGCTGCTGAAACGCCTGAAAGTCAAACGTTCGGTGGCCACCGTACTGGAGGCCGAGGGGGTCCTGATCGACGCCCTCGGCGCGGTGGTGGCGACGGTGGCGCTGGAGGCCGCCCTCAGCCCCGCCCAGGGCAGTCCGCTGGTCTGGGGCTGGCATGTGGTCTCGCGGCTGGCTTTCGGGGCGGGCATTGGCGGTGTCGCCGCACTGCTGCTGATTTTTTTCTATCGGGTGCGGTGGCTGATCCCCGAGGGGACGGAAAATGTGTTTACCCTTTCCGCCGTGCTGGCCCTGTTTCAGGGGGCCAACCAGATGCTGCCGGAAAGCGGCATCGCCGCCGTGACCATGGCCGGGATCGTCATCGGCAATTACAGCACCTCCGTTCTGCGAGATCTTGCGGAATTCAAGGAGGAGCTGACCGTGCTGTTGATCGGGATGCTCTTTGTGCTGCTGGCGGCCGACGTGCGCTTGAACCAGGTCCTGGGTCTGGGCTGGCCGGCCCTGGGGGTAGTCCTGGTGCTGATGTTTGCGGTCCGTCCGGCGGCAGTGTTTGCCGGCACCTGGTTTTCCGGCCTCAACTGGCGGGAGCGGCTTTTCATCGCCTGGATCGGTCCGCGGGGGATCGTGGCCGCGGCGGTGGCCTCGTTTTTCGCCGCCGCCTTTAACGCGCGCGGCCTGCCCGGCGGTTACGAGCTGCGCGCGCTGGTGTTTCTGGTGATCGCGGTCACGGTGGTTTTCGCGGGGCTCACCGGCGGGCCGATGGCCGGTGTCTTGGGCCTGCGGCGGCCCAGCCAGAAGGGCTGGGTGATGCTGGGGGCCAATGCCCTGGCGCGCGGGGTGGCCAAGTTGTTCAAGGAAAACGGCCAGGAAATCCTCTGCATCGATTCCAATGCGGACCACTGCAAGGCGGCCGAAAACGACTGCACCCGGGTCATTTACGGCAACGGGCTGCAGACCCGAAACCTTCTGCGGGCGGAAATCGACACCCGGCGGGGGGCGCTGGCGCTGACCGCCAACGATGCGGTGAACTATCTTTTCATCCAAAAGGTGAAAGAGGAAACCAAGGGAATCGCCCTTTACTGCGCCCTGAAAACCGACACCGAGTCCCTGACGGCCAAGATGCTCCACGAGACGGGTGCTCAGGTGGCGTTTGGCAAAACGCTGGACGTCGATCTGTGGAACCGCCGCTTCAATGCCGAGCAGGTCTATCTTCAGGTCTGGGAGCGGGCAGAGCAACCGCCGGCCGAGATTGGCGGTGAATCGCTTGTGAGCGAATACACCGGAAACGGGCTGATCGCCACGGTTGTGCGCCGCAATGACAAGCTCACGCCCGTCGGTGATGGTCTGCGGATCAAGAAAACCGATCAGGTCTATTTTTTCGTTTTCGACGGTGAGCACGAGGCGGCAGAAACATTTTTAAAACAAACCGGGTGGCGGCGCATCGACCGCAATGGCGCTGAAGCGTTTTCGACTTCCATGTGCCGGCTGGAGTCAACGGGGCGTTGAGGCGAGCTTGCGGGCCTTATCGAGGGGGCCAGCGGTCGGCCGCGTGGTGTAAGGCCCCTCAGACCCTGAAGGTTTCCACGCTGGACGTGTCCGGGTCGAAGTATTCGATACGGGTTTGGTATTTCCGCAAATCGACGAAGGCCGTGGTCTCGTATGGGGGCAGGCGCCAGGAGAGGATGATTTCGCTGTCCGGGCCGTCCAGGATCGCGAACTCGCCGTCGAAGGCCGGGTACGTGTTGCGGAATTCCATCAGCCGCAGGAGGCGCTGGACCACTTCCTGACGAAAAGCCGTTTCGACCTCATCCAGGTCGAAATTGTGGCGGTTGATATTGCGCCCCAGCTGGGTCCGCTTTACCAGCTGGGCGTTGGACTCCTTTTCGTAGAGTCCCTTTATCGTGACTGTCGGGGTAGGTGATCAATTGCACTTTATTCTGCAGACCCATGTTCTTTTCCTTGTGCACTTGCGATGAAACGGTAGTGTTTGATGGCCTCCAAAATTCCGGCAGCGTAAGTCCCTTTGGCAAAAAAGACATGCTTCATGCGGCGCAGTTTTTCGAGCTCGGGGCTGAAATTGCCCACCACGACCCCGCGCGGCTCGCCCCGCAGCATCTCCTCGTCGTTGCCCGAGTCGCCGCAAACCAGGAAATTGCCGAGAGGGATCTCCCACTTGTAGCTCAGATAGCGGATGGCTTTGCCCTTGGAGGCGCGGTGCGGTAGGATGTCCAGGTATTTCTGGTGGGAATAGATGAGATTGTAGCGGCACTTGTGCCGTGACAGGAGATCGTGGATCATCGCCAGCCGGTCCTTGTTCGGCGCCATGTTGTAGCTGACCTTGAAGGGGCGCTGGGTGTCTTCCGACTGGTATTCGAGAAAATCGAATTTCTTCAGCAGCCCTGCGATCCGCTCCCGGTCCCAGCCGCTGGCGATGTGGGTATTCCACCCCTGCCCGAATTGCAGGTCTTTACCGTAGTAGATCTCGCTGCCCACCGAGGAAATAACCACATCCGGCGCGGGGACCTTGTGGGCCTTGAGCACCTTGACGGCCGAGTCCACCGTTCGGCCGGTGGCCACCCCGAAACCGATCACCTCGCGGTGGGCCGCAAGTAGTGCCAGCAGGCGCTCTAGTTCCGCGGGATCCCCGCCCAGCAAAGTATTGTCGATATCGGAGATGATCAGATAGTTCAGCTGGACCAGGCGGCGGCCAATGGCGTCTTTGGGCACCGCCGCCGCCATGTCGGAAGCCTGCCCGGCGGACACCAGGCGAGCGGCTTCAGCCATATAGGCCTCTGCATGCCGCAGCCAGGTGTAGTGCTTGCGCACGTTCATGATGCCGTTTTTGGAAAACTCGTCCCAGCTCTGATTGCGGGAAATGATTTCCCGGATGGCGTCCGCGATGGCGGCGCTGTCGGTGGGGTCCACGAGGATGCCGCTGCCGCAGTTTTTGATGATGTCCTTGGGGCCGCCGTCATGGGTGGCGACCACCGGCAGGCCGGTGGCAGACGCCTCCAGCAGGGTCAGCCCGAAGGGCTCGGTCAGGGCGGGGTTGACGAAAACCCCTTTTTTACTCGCCGCAATGCGGTAGAGTTCCGGAACCTCGTGTTCGAAATCGTGCCGTTTGGGGATCGCCATTTTACCGTACAGGTCATACTTGTCCATTTCCAGCAGCATCTGGGTGAGGACGTCCCGTTCGTTTTCCTCCATCTGGCTGATGTCCCGGCGGATCCCGGCAAACACCGCCAGGTTGGCCATGGCCTGCAGATCCGGTGACTCCCCGTAGGCGCGAATCAGCCCATGGATGTTCTTGCGTTTGTCAGGGCGGCAGAGGGCCAGGATCAGCGGTTTGTCCGGGTGCAGGAAAAAACGGTTGAGTTCCTGAAGCACTTTGGCGTGGGCGTAAAGCGCGGTTTCGCTGCGTTCGGACTCCGGCAGCATGTCGTGGTAGTAGGGATAGAATTTTTCGATGTCGATACCCGGCGGGAGGACCCGAAAATCGGGCAGATTCCCGTTGGGGTACATCCCGTACTGCTCGCGAACCTCCTGGTGGGTGCTGGTGACGATCAAATCGGCATACTTCAGGATTTCCTCTTCAACTTGGATCCGCTGATCGATCCGGTATTTGCGAACGATCTCCTCCTGCTTCAGCCCTTCGGCCAACAGCTTCTGCTTTTTGGCCCGGCCCAGGGAATGGCCGGTGTAGACAAAGGGGATGCCGAAAACGCCGGCCAGCTGCATTGCGACGTAGCCGGCGTCGGGGTAGTGGCCGTGGACAATATCCGGCAGGTGCTTCTCGCGCTTGATGAACTTAACTGTCTTGTCGACGAATTCGTCCAGATGCGGCCAGAGCAGCTCCTTGCGCAGGTACTTGCGGCCCCCGCACTGGATCCGGACGATGCGAAAGCGGTCGGCCACCGTCTCCACCCGCTGGGCATAATCCTCTGAGAGGGCCTTGTCGGCCAGAAAGCGGGTGAAAAGATCCACCCGCCTGATCCCATCCAGTTCGGCCAGCGCTCTTCCGAGTTCGATCACGTATTTCACCTGACCGCCGGTGTCGGCATCGCGCCCCAATTCCAGGTTGCTGCCGCGCACCAGACCGTGGAGGCTGAACATTTGAATGTAAAGGCCGCTTTCCGTCATCGGATTACCCTTCCAGGATGGTGTGCATTTCAGTGTATAAGTCGTCCTTATCGGGCAGGGCCCCCTGAATTGTGCAAACAGCGGCAGCCAGACGGTTGGCCGCCGCGAGGGTCTTTTCTGCGGGCCATTGCCGCAGATACCCCACTGCGATCATGGCGGCATGGGCATCGCCGGCCCCGACGGTGTCCGTGACGGCGGCCAGCGACGGCGGTGCCAGGCGGTGGTGACTGTCGCGCGCATGCCACTCGCTGCCCGTCGCTCCGCGGGTGAGGACCAGCACCTCGATGTCGAAGTCGCTTCGCAGCCGGTCGATCAGGGCGCGGTCGTCCGCCGGGCCCGCGACCATGGCGCGAACCACCTCAAGCTCCTCGACGCTCAGTTTGAGGAGGTCGGTCTCGCGCAGCGAGGCGAGAATCACCTCGCGGCTGTAAGAGCCGGGGCGCAGGTTGATGTCGCAGAACGTCCGGGTGTCGGGGTGGCGCCGGCGCAGCAGGGTTTGCAGGATTCGAAACCCCTGGGGCGTGCGTTGGGCGAGGGTTCCGAAATAAATCAAGCGGGGGGGCGCGGCCAGCAGCTTTTCTACGCTGCGGTCTATGTCGATGTGGTCGTAGGCCATGTCCGGGAGGATATCGAAGGTCGGCACGGCGTTTTGGTCCAGGCTGACCTGCACCTTCCCGGTGGCATGGGCCGGGTCCACTTGAAGGCCGCCGGTGCTTAAGCCGCGGCTCTCAAAAAACGCGAGCACCTCACGCCCGGGGGCATCCGCGCCGATGCGGGAGACAAACCGCACCGGGAAACCAAGATGGTGCAAATGAAAGGCAAAGTTAAAAGAAGCGCCGCCAATCCGGCGATATTGCGGAAACACGTCAAACAAAACCTCTCCGATGACCAAAACCATCGGGTGGACCACCTTTCGTCATGGGTTTGAGGGGGCCAGCTGGCGGATAGACCGAACCCTAAAATCATATGGGGTGGCGCCTGAAAAGTCAAATCGGGGCGGTCGGCCCAAGGCGCCGGTGGAGACGCGTTGCCGCTGCGGGCAGGCCATCGGGGTCGGATCGGGGGCGACGGTAAAAAAGGAGTGTTTGCAGGGCGTGCCCACGCCACTGGCCACGGCGGGCTTTAACCACAGGTGGCGCTATGGCGCGTTTTGGGCGACCTTGCGCGGATTGGACAACAACTCCTCGCGGCACCGGTCTTCAGAGGGGTCGCAATGGCGCTTCGCGGTGCCTGAAGCATTTTGGGCGGCGGCCAGCACCGCCACAATGCGCTGGTCCTTTTTGATCCACAAGTCGTTCAGCCAGGCCTGGAATTGGCGCTTGAATGTCCGGTCTGCAATGTAATCCCCGATTAGGTGATCGGTGACCGGGATCTGATCGACCTGCACATGGATGCGTTCGATCTTGCCGCACGCAAATTCCCAGAAGGTTTTCGGGCCATCGGGGTAGACGATCGTGACGTCCAGGATGCGGTGTAGTTGCCGGCCCACCGTGGCCAACACCAGCGCCATCCCGCCGGCTTTGGGGCGCAGCAGGTTGGCGTAGGGAGATGCGCTGCGCCGGTGTTTTTCGGGGGTGAAGCGCGTGCCCTCGATAAAGTTCATGACGGCGATGGGCTGGTGTTTGAACTTTTCACACGCTTTTTGGGTGGCCTCGATGTCTTTACCCCGCTTTTGGGGGTGTCTTTTTAGGTAAGCGGTGGAGTAACGCTTCATGAAGGGGAATTCCAGGGCCCACCAGGCCTGCCCCAGAAGCGGCACCCAGATCAGCTCTTTTTTGATGAAGAAGGTCAGCAGCGGGATCCTGCGGTTGAACACCCGCTGCAGCACCAGGATGTCCACCCAGGTCTGATGGTTGGCCACCACTAGGTACCAGCCATCGGGTTGCAGGTTTTCGACCCCCGTCACCTCCCAGCGGGTGTCGCAGAAAAGGCGCTGGGTGAAATTGTTGACCGCTACCCAGTGGGACACCAGGCCATGTAGGACACGGGTGCAAAACCGGCGAAAAGCGGGAATGGGAACCAAAAATTTCAAGAGGGTCAGGATAAAAAGGGGTGTCGACCAGAATATGGTGTTGATCAGGTTAATGACCAGGGTCAGGATGCCACGGACAGGTCCGGGAAAGAATTTGAAGGGTGTCATCTGACGGGCTCCTTTCAGGTGCTGCCGAAAGACGCGATGGGTCCGTCGGGATCGGGATTTCCGGGCAGTCGGTCAGTTTGCAGGAATTTAAGCCGATGGCGCGGCAGGAGACAAGACGGATGCAAGATTTTACAAAAATATTACAAACGACCGCCACGGCGCCTGGCGTCATCGGCAGTTGGTGCGCCGGGGAAAGCGCTGGTGGAGCAGCCCTCAACGGGGTTGTTTAAATTCCTCTTTGCGAATGCCGTATTTTTTCATGAGCTTGTGAAGCTGGCGGGTGGTGACGGCCGCTTCGGCGGCAGACTGGTTGATGCGCCCGTGATTGCGGCCGAGGAGCTCTTTGATATAGCGCCGTTCGATTTGCGCGATGCCGATTCGACGGACCTCGGCCAGGTGCAGGCTTGCGTTGACCTGGGTGTCGGCTGAGGGGAGGGTGGACTCGAAGAGTTCGCCGGGGAAGCTCTCGGGGGTCAGCACGGCCGATTTTTCCAAAATATAGGCCCGCTCCACCAGGTTTTCCAGCTCACGGATGTTTCCCGGCCAGCTATAGCGCTGCAACGCCTCGAGAACCTGGGGGTGCACCTCATGAATCGCCTTGGACTGGAAACTGTTGAGTTTTTCCAGGAAGCCGGCCACGAAAAACGGGATGTCTTCCCGGCGGCCACGCAGCGGCGGCACTTCGATGGGAAAAACATTGAGCCGGTAATAGAGATCTTTGCGAAAAGTCCCTTTGCCCGACATCTCCTTCAAGTTGGAATTCGTCGCGGCGATCACGCGCACATTGGCGTCGATGGTTTCTTCGCCGCCGACCCGCTGGAAAATGCCATCCTGCAGAATGCCGAGCAGTTTTATCTGGGCCGCCGGTGTGATGGTGCCGATTTCGTCCAACAGGATCGTACCGCCCTTGGCAATCTCGAATTTGCCGAGTTTTTTGCGCACGGCACCGGTAAAGGCGCCCTTCTCGTGGCCGAAGAGCTCGCTTTCCAGAAGGGTGTCGGAGATGGCGCCGCAGTGGACGCTGATGAACTGGCAGTCGCGGCGATTGCTGTGACGGTGAATCAACTTGGCCAAAACGCTTTTGCCGGTGCCGGTTTCTCCCGCCAAGAGCACGGTGCTGCGGGTCGGCGCCACGGACCTGATCTTGTAAAATACTTGCCGCATCGCGTCACTGCGGGTCTGCAGGACTTCGTGGGCCTCGGCCTGCCAGAAACGATCCCGCAGGTAATCCAGTTCGGACTGCTGGATAAGGGCGTCGTAAATTTTTCGGGTGACAAAGGAAAGCTCTTCGGAATTGATGGGGTGCAGAATATAATCGCTGGCACCGGCCTTGACGGCCATGACCGCTTCCCGCAGGGTGTCCTGGGGCGTGACGACCACCACCTTGGTGGAGGGGTGGGTGCGCCAAAAGGTCTGCAGGGCAGTCCTGAAATCCTCCTGACGATCGAAATCGCACAGCAGGCCAAGATCGATGAAAATCAGATCGTGGCGTTTGTTCTGCAGCGCCGCCAGTGCCTCGGTGCGGGTCGCCGCGCGCTCGATTTTGAAGTCATTTTTTAGGTGGGCCTGAATCTGGGTGCTGGTCTCCTTTTGCGAGGAGACGACGAGGGCTGATTTCATCGGATCTTTCAGCGACGGACCCGCCGCTGAACCGGTAGACCCATCCATAGGGTTTACTTGGAAAATAAAATAAAATTCAGAGGGTTAATCGGGAAACCTGTATATTGATAATTTTTCCAAAAGTCAATCCCAAGAATATTTTGTTTCGCTCTTGATTGATGGGAGGATTTCGACCCGCTGGAATCAAAAGTGCAGCCGGCGGCATTGGGGTGGCGATGTTTTTTCAGAATTTTGAGTTCCTTTTTTGGGCCTTGACCCCGAAGGCGCTGCGCAATACACCTACCTCGTCAAAAGGAAGGCTTGCCTGGGCGACCGAGCCTTGCAACGTGCTGATATGCGCCTGTCGAACGAAAAGGGGGGGCCACGGCGGCCGCTGTTTGAAACCGATTGCGGCCCTGTCCCGCAAAAGGCAATTATCTGGCACATTGATTGCTTTTTGATTGCGACCAAATTAAAACCCATTCCCCCTCAAACAAAATGGCCAACCGCCACAATTGCAGTAAAACTCCGATATTTGCTCTATGGCCAATAGTGAAGCCACCGGGTCCGATGCGGGCCGCCGCCCGGATTGCCGATCCCGAAGCGAACCTTTACCCCCGGTCGTCACCATGATGTAAGGGAAACTTTTCGGGGCGAAACCATTCGTGAATGAGGAACGCTGTGAGAGACATGGTTCTTGATTGTATGCAATGTGGAAAATCTTTTGTTTTTACGATGGCTGAGCAAGCGCGCTGCGAAGCAAAAGGGTTTGACGTCCCAAGACGGTGCCCGGACTGCCGCCGAAAAAAGGAAAAAACCGAGAGCGAAGGTGGCGCATGGAAGGACAAAGGCCGCAAGCGCCACAGCCGGCGCAGAAACAGCACCAGCTTCGATATGAACGATTAAGGCCGCAGGCCCTGAATAATGGAAGGCCATCGGGGCTTAGGGCCCAAGGTCGGCCGGTTAGCCGGTCGGGTGATCAACGGGGAGGGGTGAGCAGGCGCCGTTGCCGGGAATCGCAAGCTCAGGGGGTAAAACGATTATTTGATGACTTGGTAGGAGGTGACCTCGATTATTTTTATACCGTTTTGCTCGGAAACCGACCCGGTTACCTGAACCCTTTTGTCGAGCAGTTCCTTGACGGCTTCTCCTTCCCGGGAAGCGGCGACCTCGTAAATTTCACCGTCGTCTGCTACGAGCTGGCTGTCCTCGGT
>JBAPYE010000473.1:0-1788 GCA_049284575.1 Desulfobacterales bacterium | reverse complement strand
ATCTTAATGTTAAAGAGATTCGAAAGCGCGGAATTTGTCAGCGGAAGGAAGAAGGAGGTTATGCTTTCGCATTTACCCTGTTAGCGGTCCATGGAACCCTTGAAATCAATTTGCCGTTGCGGTCATATCGTTCAAATACAATTTTATTGCCATCGATGATGTATTTAGAGGAGGTTTTCGCGATATCTTTTTTTACGTTTGAATCGTTGCGCTCGAAAGGTATGTTTGGAGGCGATTTGTAGATGCCGAGGTTTGCGATATTTCCGATATGGATTATAAGCTCGTTCATGGATACATCCCGTTTATAATTATCGGCCAAAACTAAAAATCACTTGAATTTTCCGAAAATTGAGTGAAACGAATCAGATGGCCAAATAGTATTTGATATTCGTATAAATCTCAGGTTGTTACGGTTTTTCCAAGGTATATTTATCGCAGTTCATCATTTTGATATTGACACTCATTTTCATTTAAGATTAATAGGGTTTTAGGGAAATATAATTCGATGCCACCGAATGATCTGGCCACCTTTGACCATATAGAGCTGATTTCCAATCACTTATTCCCTTATTTCCACTCATTAGCTATTTCCCGTTTTTAATTACTCCTTTTATTCGTTTATTGCCACTTTACGGGTTTTATAAATGAAATAAGGTGTCTTCCAAATATCCAAATATTTAATTTTAACAATCAAATAAATTAACTTTTATAAAGGGGGTAAGAAATGTCAAAGAATAAAAGTTTTGCAATGATTACTATTATAATTTTCGTTTTTGGAATAACCACTATTGACTGTGCAATAGCTGGCGAAAAATTTAAAGCACACGGATCAAGTTATATGGTGAAATGGGAACCAGTAGAGGTGGGGGACGAGGAAGGACATGTTATTGCCCTTAATGAGAGTCAACAATTCTACTTTAATGAAACTACAGGTGAAAAATATCCTTCTACAAGTATGGGCACAATTGATATGAATATCAAAACCGGTCAGGGGTCTGGCAAAGGATATGGAACAGATATAGACAAAGATGGTGATAAACAGTTTAGAACTTGGGAAGGAAAAACAGTCGGAAAGGGCCATTGGAAGGGAACGTTTACCTATATAAAAGGAACCGGCAAATATGAAGGAATTAAAGGGGGAGGAACTTGGGATCAATACTCAATTGCCCCAAAGCAATCGTACTTGGAATTAGAAGGGGAAATGGAAATACCCAAAAAATAGCTGTGCACCTGAAAATGATATGATCGGCATGGTTATAAATCCCTGCTAATTGAACAGATCTAAAACCATCCTGAATTGTTGTGATTCTAAAACCGTATTTGTCATTATTACAAATAATTGCAATATAAAACTATTGGCAAGAAGGCACACGTTTTGACGGATCTGATTTTTACCAGTTACTCTCAATATATCACAACTCAGCACAATTGCAGAGAATGCACAGACTACAAAATCCTAACCAAATTGGTTCTATGCCAACTACTACATCTTGAGCCCTTCCTGATCAATTACCAACCAACGTGTTTGTAGGCGATCAAAATTCAGCACATTCTTTTAGAAAAATACCACATTATAATATTTATGTAAGTATGTTCATAAGATATATGTAATTATCTCCACAGTATTATATCCTTCTCCTAAAATTATACCATTATTCTACTTCTAATATCTATGTAACCAATCAATATTTTATTATAAAAATCAAATCAACTTTATCTTGCATGCTTTTTGCTTAAAAATCAGTGACCTTTTAATCCATAATTCATGAAAGAATTTAGTCTATTATT
>JBAPYE010000472.1:0-12861 GCA_049284575.1 Desulfobacterales bacterium | reverse complement strand
GTTGGGTGTAGCGGACCCCGAATGCCTGGAAAATTGCGTGCGCGTGAAGATGTCGGCCGCGGTGAATGCCTGAAATTTTAGTTGCAACCCTGTCCAAGGGCGAAGGATCGCGAAAGATGGGGTAAGGGTCGCGGCAATAAATAATTGCACAATATGGCGCCGGATTTTGGTTCGTCACCCAGGCACATTCGGCGGCGCATATCGGGATATGTGCCGGCGAATGTAACGCCGGTGACGGGCCAAAAGACAAGCAAGATGTGCAATTATTTCTTGCCGAGACCCTGAAACCCGGGCCTCGGCGCGGCGGCATACAAGGGGATCATCAATGGCGAAAGTATTTCGACCCAGCACTCGTGAATCCAGCATTCTTTCGAAGATCGAGTCCTCAAAGGAATTTGCCCGCAGACGGGCGATCCACGGCGTTCGGGACAGCATCGATCAGATGGCCAACAGCATTGCCACAAAGCTGGTGGAAAACGAGCTGGTGGAAACCCACAACAAAAACAGCCTCCAGGAACGCATCCACAAATGCCTGGAAACCCTCACCAACGCGGAAGATTTCGACATCGACTACCAGATCGCCCCCTTTCGTCGATTGGTGGCGCAGCCGCATGTGGTCAGCCTTTACGTGACGGCCTTTGTCATCGAAAAATTGATCAACGACAAGGATATCGTGGATATCTACGGTTCGGACGAGGAGATCTACACCTGCATCCATCACCAGGTGGCCAAGCATCTTCCCTGAGCGCATGCGCCCGTCATTTCACCCCCGGCTGGTCAACGGCCCCTTCGACGACCCAGCCCTTTTTATCCCCTTTCTGCTCCAAAAGCGCGCCATTCTCTTCGACCTGGGGGATCTTCACGCGCTTGCCCCCCGCGAGATCCTCAAGATCAGCCACGTATTTGTATCCCACACCCACATGGACCACTTCGTCGGCTTTGACCATCTCCTGCGGCTGTTTCTGGGCCGTGAAAAACGCCTCTGCCTGTTCGGCCCCCCCGGTTTTCTGACCAATGTTGAAGGAAAACTCTCCGGCTACACCTGGAATCTGGTCACCCAGTACACCAACCGGTTTGTACTGGAGGTCAGCGAGCTTCACCCGCAAGCGCTGCTGACGTGCCAGTACCGGGTTCAAGACGGTTTTCGGCCGGGCCGCGGTCCGCAGCGCAGTCCTTTTGACGGCAGGCTGCGGGTGGAACCGGGGCTGACCATCACCGCCGCGGCCCTGGATCACCGCATCCCGTCGATGGCCTTTGCTCTCCAAGAGCGGTTTCACGTCAACATCCGCCGGGATCGACTGGCGGCCCTGGGGGTGACGCCGGGGGACTGGCTCCAGGGTTTCAAACAGGCGCTTTTCGGCCGACAGGACCCGGCCTCGGTTTTTGAGGTCCCCGGCCGGTTTGCCGGGGGGCGCCCCCGGCAATTTGCGCTCGCTGCGCTTGCCGCGGAAATTGCGGTGATCTCACCCGGCCAGAAAATCGCTTACATTGCCGATGCGGTATTCAGCCCCGAAAACATCGAAAAGATGCTGGCCTTGGCACATGAAGCCGATCACCTGTTTATCGAGGCGGCCTTTCTGGACCAGGACAGGCGGGCGGCCCGCCAAAAATTTCACCTGACCGCCCGTCAGGCCGGTGAGATTGCCGGACGGGCGCGGGCCCGGCAGGTGACCGTTTTTCACTTTTCACCCCGCTACAGCTCCGGGGAGCTGCTCACCCGGGAGGCCCGCACGGCCTGGCGGACCTGGCAGGCCGGGGCAGACCCTGAGCCGTCCGGTTCAGCTGGTATTTGACCCCGCTGGGTCCCGTTTCAAAGCAGGACAGACTCACCGCCAACCCGGGCATCAAGATCCCCCTTCCCGACGAGGTGCGCAAACTCGAGGGGGTGCTGCGCAACGTCGGGTTGCCTAAAGGAACCCGCCTTCCGGGCCGATACCTATCAGCCAGAAGCAAAAGCAAAAGGAGCTGTTGGTGCAAAGCCCGCTAGAGCAAAACCAATTGCCGCTGTCCGATTTTCCGGTCCTCGTGGTCGAAGACGAGCCGGTGTCGCGTCTGCGCCTCGTGAAAACCTTGGCCAAGGCGGGCTATGAGGTCGTGGCGGTCGAAAACGGCCGTCAGGCCGTCGGCGCCATGCAAAAGCGGCATTTCCCGCTCGTTCTGACCGACTGGATGATGCCGGGGATGGACGGCCTCCAATTGTGTCGCTGGATTCGCGAGCGCCCCGCCCAAGGCTACGTCTTCGTGGTGCTGCTGACCGCCCGGGACAACAAGTCCGATATGATCCAAGGGCTGGAAGCCGGGGCGGACGATTACCTGATCAAGCCCTTCATCCCGGCCGAACTTTTCGCACGCCTCAAGACCGGGCGACGGTTTTTAGAGCAGGAGCGCTCGCTGCAGCTTGCCTGTGAGGCCATTCGCCGCCTGTCCAAGACCGATCCGCTGACCGGATGCTACAACCGCGGCTACCTGAATGAACGTCTGCCCCAGGAGATTCTCCGGGCGCGGCGCTTCCAGCACTGCCTCTCCCTGGTTATCTGTGACATCGATCACTTCAAGCGCGTCAACGACACCTATGGCCATCCTGCCGGCGATCAAGTCCTGATCGCCTTTGTCGGCTGGATTCAGGGGGCCATTCGCAACCATGTCGATTGGCTGGCCCGCTACGGCGGTGAGGAATTCGTGATGATTCTGCCGGAGACGGATCTGGCGGGGGCTGCCTGCATGGCCAGGCGTTTGCTGAAAGGCGTTTCCGAGCGGGACCTCCAGGTGGGGGCCGAGCGCATTCGGATAACCGTCAGCATGGGCGTGACCGGTTTTGGATCCGAAACGCCGGAAGACCTCATCAGCCCTGAAAATCTGGTTCGCCAGGCTGACTGCGGTCTTTATCTTTCCAAGTCCCAGGGGCGCAACCGGGTCAGCGTGATGCCCCTGGAGCCCATCACCCGGGACGAGCTTCCCAATTGACCCTCTTTTTAGCGCCGCGCCGCGGCCTTGATGAACGTGCCCGATGAAGAATATCCTGGTCGTTGACAACCATCCGATGCTCCTGAAGTTCATGGCCAATCTGCTAGTCCGGCAGGGCCACCGGGTGATGACCGCCCATGACGGCCTATCGGCCCTGGAAGTCCTGAAAGATTTCCGACCGGATGTTGTTTTTCTGGATCTGGTCATGCCCAATATCAGCGGCAAACAGCTCTGCCGGGTGCTCCGCGGCATGCCGGAGGTCAGCAACGCCTTTGTCATCATTCTTTCCGCGGTGGCAGCCGAGGAAAACATCGACTGCCGCAGCATAGGGGCCGATGCGTGCATTGCCAAGGGGCCCTTCGACAAGCTGGCGGTCAATGTTCAGGAGGTCTTGCGCCTCATCGAAGAGGACCGAGCGGCGGCCCTCGGCAACCGCATCTGGGGCCGCGAGGATGTGGTGCAGCGCGAAATCACTCATGAGCTACTCGACTCTAAACATCATTTCGAGATTATTCTGTGCAACATGTCCGAGGGGATTCTGGAGTTGACCGGCGATGCCCGCATCGTCTACGCCAATCCGGCCGTGTTGAAGGTTGTCGCGACCACCGAGGAGCACCTCCTGGGAAAGCGTCTGGAAGATCTTTTTGTCGACAAGGAGCGCTCCCGGGTCACCGCGCTTTTGGATCGCTGCAGCCGAGAGCCGGTCCAGACCCCAGAAAACAGGCCTTTGCGCCTTCAGGGGCGGTTGGTAAGTTTAGAAATCATTCCGGTTGCGAGCCTTGCCCGTGGATCGCTGGTGGTCATCCTCAAGGATGTCACCGAGCGCAAACGAATGGAGCGGCAGCTGGAACAAGCCCGCAAGATGGAAGCGGTGGGGACCCTGGCCGGCGGCCTGGCCCACGATTTCAACAACCTCCTGATGGGGGTTCAGGGCAATGTGTCGCTGATGCTGATCAATTCCGACTGCCGCGCGGCCCATTATGAAAAACTCAAAAGCATCGAAAAGCTGGTTCAAAGCGGCGCCAAGCTGACTTCCCAGTTGCTGGGCTATGCCCGCAATGGCCACAGCGATCGTCAGCCCCTCGACCTCAACGCTGTGGCGGCCGAAATGGCGGCCATGTTTTTCCGCAACAAACGGGAGATTCGGGTGGAGTTGCGCCTGGCGCCAGACCTCCGACCGGTGGACGCCGATCAGGGTCAGCTGGAGCAGGTTTTGATGAACCTCTACGTCAATGCCTGGCAGGCCATGCCCCAGGGCGGCCGGCTGACCTTGCAAACCGGCAATGTCACCGAAGGGCAGATCCGCAGCAAGGTCTACCAGCCGCGGCCGGGGGCCTACGTCATGCTGAGCGTATCGGATACCGGCGTCGGAATGGACGCCCAGACCCAGGAGCGGATTTTTGAACCGTTTTTCACCACCAAGGACCTGGGGCGCGGCACCGGGCTCGGCCTGGCATCGGTCTACGGCATCCTCAAGGGGCACCGGGGCTATATCGACGTGCAATCGGCCCTCGATCAGGGCACGACCTTCACCCTTTATTTCCCCGCTTCCGGACGGCAGGTGGCCTCCCGCCAACCCGAACCCGAGGCCGTCAAGGGCAGCGGCACGGTGCTCCTGGTCGATGACGAGGAGGTGATTGTCGAAGTCGGTTCCGACATGCTGAAACTGCTGAACTACTCCGTGCTCACCGCCCGCTCCGGATCCGAGGCCCTGTCGGTTTTCACGGCGCACCAGGATCGCATCGATCTCGTGATTCTGGACATGATCATTCCCGACATGGACGGCACCCAGATTTTCCACCGCTTAAAACAGCTCTCCCCGAACCTCAAGGTGCTGCTGGCCAGTGGCTACAGCCTGAAAGGCAAAGCGGCGGCCCTGTTGGAGAGCGGGTGCAGTGGATTCATCCAGAAACCTTTCAACCTGCAGGCCCTTTCACGAAAAATCGAGGCCATTTTGGGTGCGCCCGCACCGGCTGCGGCGGATCTTGCGCTGCGCAATGCCTCCTGAAAATCGGCTCGTCTGACGCGATCCGAACCGGTTGTCCGCGCGCGACCGCGAGGGCATCGTTCTCTTGGGGCTGCCTGTCAAAGCGGCTGCCGGGGTAGGATTAGCGCTTGACAGCGCACCCCCTTTTCACTAATTGAATACATGCTCACGGATCTGTATTCCCGCTGACAGCCTTAAATTACCGGGGGTTGCGCCTGCCGCCGAATTTTCCTTTTGCCCAGCGGCACCGCCTTCGGACACCCGGGCCCACCTGAAACCTGAAACACGGCCAAACAACCCGGCTGACGGCTCGCGGCCCCCTTTCCCGCTGATTGGTGATGATCTCTAGACCCACAGACGATATTGCCGCCACGTTTGCGCCCGCCCCCGGGGGCCGTCCGTGGCGCGGGTTTCCCCGCCGGGCCGGGCGCATGCCCCTGATGGCGGTGCTGCTGATTTTTGGGTGGATCGGGCTGTCCGGGTGCGCCGCCATGCTGTCCAACGCCGCTGGGGGTTTAGCCGACGATCTGTCCTATGCCATCTTAAACGCCGACGATCTGGAAACCGTGGAGGCCGGCGGCCCGGCCTACCTGCTGATGGTGGACGGCCTGATTCATGGCCATCCGCAAAACACCCGGTTTTTAAGGGCCGGAGCGAGCCTTTACAGCGCCTATTCGGGCGTTTATGTTGACGACGAGGAGCGCGCGCAAAAAATGACGGCCAAGGCCCGTACCTATGCGCTGCAAGCGGCCTGCAGCCACCGTCGGGACTGGTGCGGATTAGAGGCGCGCGATTTCGACGCCTTCACCCGCGCCATCGGGGCGGCCGTGTCGCAGGACGCGGCCACAATTTACGATCTGGGGGCCGCCTGGGCGGGATGGATTCAGGCCCGCCAACGGGACTGGGACGCCATTGCGCAGATCTCACGCGTGGAAGCCCTGATGAGCCGGGTGGTGGCGCTGGACGAAGGCCATCACGAGGGGGGCGCGCACCTTTATCTGGGCATCCTGGCGACCCTGCTGCCGCCGGCTATGGGGGGCGCACCGGAAAGGGGCCGGGTTCATTTCGAGCGCGCCATCGCCCTGTCAAACGGCCGCAATCTCATGGCCAAGGTCAGCTTCGCACGCTATTACAGCCGGCTGGTCTTCGATCGCGACCTGTACGAGCGGCTGTTGAACGAGGTTTTGGGCGCCTCGCCCAAATTCCCGGGATACACCTTGCTGAACCTTGTGGCCCAGCAGCAGGCCAGGGAACTGCTGGAGAGCGCGGATGATTATTTCTAACCGTTTTGGCCCCCTGCCCGTCAGGGACGATCAAGGAGCCCCGTTGATGCGACATGTGAATGTGTGGGGGGTGATGCTGCTTTTCTTTGCCCTGACGATCGGGGCGGTGGCATCGGCATCGGCCGCCACGGTTTTCAAAATTGCGACGCTCTCACCGGAGGGGTCGTATTGGATGGAAAAATTGCGTGAGGGTGGCCTTGAAGTGGCCCGCCAGACCCAGGGCCGGGTGCAGTTCAAGTATTATCCCGGCGGTGTTATGGGTGATGACAAGGCGGTGCTCCGCAAGATGCGCATCGGTCAGCTGCAGGGAGGTGCGGTGGTGGGGGGCAGCCTCGCCGAGTTTTTCGGGGGCAGCCAGGTTTATGGCCTTCCCATGGTCTTCAGATCCTTTGCAGAGGTGGACCACGTCCGCAGCCAGATGGATGCCCTGGTCCTGGCGGGGCTGGAAAGGGGGGGCATCGTCTCCTTCGGCATCGCCGAGGGCGGCTTTGCCTACATCATGTCCCGGGAACCGGTTCGAACCCTTGATGACCTCGTCCGGCAGCGGGTCTGGGTTCCGGACAATGACCCGACGACCCTCAAGGCCGCCAGGGGGTTCCGGATCACCCCGATTCCGCTCTCCCTGGCGGATGTGCGCGCCAGCCTCCAGACCGGTCTGATCAACACCGTGGCCTCCCCGCCCATCGGCGCCGTCGCCCTGCAGTGGCATACCCAGGTGCGCTACCTGCTGGAGCTTCCCCTTTTCTATATCTACGGCACGCTGGGGGTCAACGCGCGGGATTTCCGCAAGCTGTCGCCGAGCGACCAGGCGGTCACGCGCGACGTGATGGGCCGTGTCTTCCGCGCCATCGATCGGCAGAATCGCCAGGACAACGTCAGCGCCATGGAAACCCTTCGCAAACAGGGGATTGCCTTTATCCGCCCCTCGGCCGAGGAGTTGGCGCAATGGCACGCCAAGGGCGCGGTGGCCATGCGTGAAGTCATCGATGCCGGGAACATATCATCGGAATTCATGGCTATTTTCCAGCAGCAGCTCGACGCCGCGCGATCCCAAAACCCGAACCCCTGATGGCACATATGCGCAGCTGGTTAACACGGGGGCTGACCGTCTTGCAGCGGGTGGAGGATGCCCTGCTGGTCGGCCTGTTGATGGTCATGATCGGCGTGGCGGTGGCCCAGATCGTGCTCCGCAACCTGTTTGAAGGGGGGCTTGTCTGGGGGGATTTGCTGGTGCGGGTTCTCGTGCTCTGGCTGGGTCTGCTCGGCGCCATGGTGGCGACCCGCCAGAACCAGCACATCCGCATCGACATCATCGCCCGGTTCCTTCCCGGGCGGGTCCAGCGGGGTGCAGACACCCTGGTGAGCCTGTTCACCGGGGCGCTCTGCGCCGTGGCCGCCTGGTACAGCCTGCGGTTTGTGGCCTCGGAGCGCGAATTCGGCGGGATAGCCTTTGCCGGGGTGCCGGTCTGGCTGTGTCAGGCCATCATCCCGCTGGCCTTCACCGTCATTGCGCTGCGGTTTCTGGTCCTGGCCGCCCTTAACCTGAACCGAACGTTGAAGCCCGGGCCGTGATCTCACTTGTTTTCGTTCTCGCGCTGACCCTCCTGGCACTCCTGGGCACCCCCCTGTTTGCCATCATCCTGGCGGTCGCCATGGCCGGTTTCTGGACGCTCGGGGTGGATCTGAGGGTGATTGCGATCGAGCTTTACCGGCTGGCCGACACCCCTGCGCTGGTGGCCCTGCCGCTTTTCACCTTTGCCGGTTATCTGCTGGGGGAGAGCCAGGCCTCCCGGCGGCTGGTGCACCTCACCCGCGCCCTGCTGGGCTGGATGCCCGGCGGGCTGGCGGTGGTGGCCTTTGTGACCTGCGCCTTTTTCACCGCCTTTACCGGCGCCTCGGGGGTGACCATCGTGGCCCTGGGGGCACTGCTTTATCCGGCCTTGAAACAGGCCGGCTTTGGTGAACATTTCAGCATGGGGCTGGTGACCACCTCCGGCAGTCTCGGGCTGCTCCTGCCGCCCTCGCTGCCGCTGATTCTTTACGGCATCATCGCCCAGCAGCTGAATGTGGGCCGCGACCTGGCCATCGGGGATCTCTTCCTGGCGGGCATTCTGCCCGGATGCCTGATGATCGTGCTGCTCTCCGCCTGGAGCGTGTGGGTCAACCGCCGCCACCCGATCCCCCTGGTGCCGTTGTCCGGCAAGGACGCCTGGGCCGCCGTGCGCGCGGCAGCCTGGGAAATTCCCCTGCCGCTTTTCGTGCTGGGCGGCATTTACGGTGGGTTTTTTGCGATTTCCGAGGCCGCTGCCGTAACGGCCCTTTATGTGGTGATCGTAGAGGTTTTCATCTACAGGGAAATCACGCTGCGCCAACTGCCCGCTATCATGCGCGAATCCATGATCATGGTGGGGGGTATCCTGCTGATTCTGGGGGTTTCGCTGGCCTCCACCAACTTTCTGATCGATGCCCAGATCCCCATGCAGTTGTTTGCCTTTATCCAAGCGCATGTGTCCGGGAAAATCGTTTTCCTGGTCCTGCTCAACCTCCTGCTCCTGGTGCTGGGGGCGATCCTCGACATCTTTTCGGCGATCGTGATCATGGTGCCCCTGATCCTGCCGGTGGCGGTCAACTACGGGGTCGACCCGGTGCACCTGGGCATCATTTTTCTGGCCAATATGCAGATCGGATACATTACCCCGCCGGTGGGGATGAACCTGTTCATCGCCAGCTACCGGTTCAAAATTCCGGTGACCACGGTCTACCGGGCCACCGTGCCCTTTATGCTGGTGCTGCTGGCAGCCGTCGTGATCATTACCTACTGGCCCGCTTTGAGCCTGAGCCTGATCGGCCGCTGAAACCCGGGGCGCCTTCACGGGTAACCCCCACGTGGAGAAAAGATATGTCCGAAGCCCTTCCCATCAATTATAAACTGTCGTTGACGCCCGATCTGCACGACTTTCGGTTCAGCGGGCGGGTCGATATTCTCTGGAAAGCACCCGAGCCGGTGACGGCGGTGGGTCTCAATGTTCTGGAACTCGCCTTGTGGGATTGCCGGGTGCGGGTGGCCGGGCGGACCTACGACTGCCCCTTTACGGTCACCCCCGCCGATGAATGGGTGCAGGTGACGCTGCCCGAGGCCTTGAGCGGTGAGTTCGTCCTGACACTGCGCTTTGAAGGCCGAATCAACGACCAAATGGCGGGATTCTACCGCAGCCGTTACGGCGCCAGCGAAGCCCCCAAATTCATGGCCGTCACCCAGTTCCAGGAAAGTGCTGCGCGCATGGCGTTCCCCTGCCTGGACCACCCGGCCCGCAAGGCCACCTTCGATCTGGAGCTGATCGTCGAGCGCGATCTGCAGGTGATTTCCAATCAAAGCGTGGCGGCTGAAACGCAGCTGGCCGACGGCAGGAAATCCGTGACATTCAACACCACCCCCAAGATGTCGACCTATCTTCTTTTTTTCGGCGTCGGGGAGTTTGAATTCATCGAGGATAGCGGCGACCCGCTGGTGCGGGTAGCCACCCCGCCGGGGCTGAGCCGCTACGGGCGCTTCGGCCTGGAGTTCGGCCGCAAGGCCTTGGCCTACTGCCGGGAGTACTACGCCATCGACTATCCGTTGCCCAAAATGGATCTGATTGCGGTCCCGGATTTTGCCTTTGGTGCCATGGAAAACTGGGGGGCGATCACCTTTCGCGAAAATCTTCTTTTGTTTTTCCCGCAGGTCACGTCCCGGTCCGCCGCGGAGCGCATCTGCGAGGTAACCGCCCATGAAATCGTCCACCAGTGGTTCGGCAACCTGGTCACCCCGGTGGACTGGAAATACCTGTGGCTCAACGAGAGCTTCGCCACCTATTTCGGCTATGGGGTGGTGGACCACTATTATCCGGACTGGGACATCTGGGAACAGTTTGTCGCCGGTCAGACCGAAACCGCCCTGGCCCGCGACGGCTTGCAGGAAACCTTTCCCATCGAGATTCCCGGCGGCGCCCACGTGGTCATCAACGCCGGTACCGCGCCGATCATCTACAGCAAAGGCGGCAGCATCCTGCGCCAGATCCACGGCTTTATCGGGGATCGGCATTTCCGCGACGGGCTTCGCCACTACCTCAGGACCCACGCCTACGGCTGCGCGGCCAGTCACCATCTGTGGGAGGCGCTGGAGGCGGCGTCACGACAGCCGGTGACCCGGATCATGCAAAGCTGGATCGAACAGCCCGGTTACCCCCTGGTGGAGGTGACCCGCGAGGCCGGCGACCTGATCCTGCGGCAGCGGCGGTTCACCTACCTTCCCCTGGAAGCGCGCCAATCCTGGCTGGTACCCGTGACCATCGGGGTCTATGACGAAAACGGGTCGCTGCGGGAGGTGAACGTTCTTTTGGAGGGGCCCGAAACCCGGGTTGCGATCGGCGCCGAAAGCCGCTGCTGCAAGGTCAACCTCGGTCAGCGCGGTTTTTACCGGGTGCACTACCGGGATGGCGCCGATCTGGCGGCGCTCGGCGCGCGTGTGCACGCCGGGGAACTGGACGCCATGGACCGCTGGGGGCTCCAGAACGATCTCTGCGCCCTGGTGCGCAGCGGGATCGGCCGCATGGAGGATTATCTGGATTTTATCCGTTACTACCAGGATGAAACCGGTTTCCTGCCGCTTTCGAGTATCGCCGCCAACCTCGATCATGCCTACCTGGTCTGCCCGTCGCCGCTGCGCGAGCGGGTGGCCGTGCTGGGGCGCACGCTTTTTGAAAAGGCCCTTGACACCATTGGCCTTTCGCCCCGGGAAAGCGAACCCCACACGCGCTCCCTGCTGCGCGACCAGATCCTCTGGTCTGCGGTGCGCTATGGGTCGCCAAAGTGCACGGCATTTGCCCGCGAGCGCTTCGAGGAACTGACGGCGGGAAACCCCGTTCATCCCGACATTTGCCGGAGCGTGATGCAGGCGGGCGCATTTTCCGGTGACCGATCGGCCCTGGAATGGTTTTTGGAGCGCTTCAAAACCGCCGCAAGCGAGCACGACCGGATGAACGTGCTGACCGCCCTGGGGTGTCTGCCGCGGCGTGAGCTGATCGAAAGGGCGCTGGATTTCGTCATGGCCGAGGTTCCGGGCCGCATCCAGTTCATTTCGATTGCCGCCATGGCCGCCAACCCCGCTGCGCAGCCGATGATGTGGGACTGGTATCGACGGTCTCTCGGTGCTCTGGAAAAATTCCACCCCATGCTCTATGAGCGCGTCATCGGCGCCATCGTGCCGGTCTGCGGTCTGGGGCAGGAAGCGGCGGTTGAGGAATTTTTCAAAGACTACCTGGCGCAGGACCCGAAATTCCGGGACGTCATCCGACTGTCCCTGGAAAAGCTGGAGATCAACCGGCGGCTGCGGGACGCCTGTGTGAAAACGGGCGACTGACGCAAGCCGGGCGCCTTTTAAGGGGCGCCCGGTTCGGGTTGCACTTTGCGGGGTCCCAACGGCCCGGCTTCAGCTTAGGCCGAAACCCATCAACGCCCGTCAATCCACAGCGCCGACAAGGGGGGCGTGGTCCGCCCGCGAGGCGATTTCAGAAATCCACCGGCCCGGACGAATAAACAGTGTGAACGGCCCTTATCGTTGGCGTGCCAAAACGCGGTGATCAAGGAGAAAAAATGAAACGGCTCAAATGGATTCTCATGTGCGGGGTGCTGCTGGTGGCGTTTCCCTGCTGGGCTGAATTTTACAAGTATACCGACCCCCAGGGCCACGTGCGCTTCACGGATGATCTCACCCGGGTTCCCGCAAACCAGCTGGGTTCCCTGCAGCCTTATGGCGAGCAGGGCGGCGTTGGTCGCCAAAACGCCGGCAGCCGGGCGGTTTCGGAACCGCCGCCGGCGTCGCCGCAGATGTCCGGGGCCGGCGGCGATGGGGGGCAAGGCGCCGGTCGCGGAGAGCATGACCCCAGCGCGCAAGCCCGGGAGCAAGCCCTGGAGCGTGACTACCAGAGCCTTCTCGCGGAAAAAGCGCGCCTGGAAACGGAAAAGGCGCAACTGAACCAGAAATCAAGGGCCGCCCGCGGCCCTTCGGTCAAGGCCTTGAACAAGAAAATCCAGGCGCTGAATGCAAAAATCGAGGATTTTGAAAAGCGGGCCCAGGCTCGCCGCGGCGCTCATCCCTAACCCCCGGCGGCGCACACGGAAAGGTCCTATGGCACAACCCAAGCCGGCGTCAGACGCCGAGACCCTCACCCGGCGGCTGCTGGAACGGGTGGCGGGCATGTCCCTTGAGGAGCAGCGCGCCCTTCTGGAGATCCTGGAAACCCGGACCGACGGCGAAAAACGCGAATTGCCGCGCCGCTCCTCCGCCCTAATGGTCACCTACACCGACGCATGCCGCCGATATCAGGATCTGGCCAGAGATATCAGCGCCGGCGGCATGTTCATCGAAACCCGCGAACGCTTTGCCGCCGGCGATCAGATTCGCATCGTCTTTCGCCTTCCGGATGTCAGCGCCCCGATCAGCCTTTCTGGAAAAATCGTCCGCACCAGCCCCATCGGCATCGGCGTCCAATTTGAATGGAAAATACCACCCGAGTAGCCCCCGCGCGCTCGGGTCGTGAGGTTGGGCCTGGCCGGGCTGCGGCGGGGTCCGGGCCGCCCGTCCTCAGG
>JBAPYE010000471.1:0-3776 GCA_049284575.1 Desulfobacterales bacterium | reverse complement strand
GCCACAGGGCCTTTTTCGCCGGCTGCTGCGATGCTCGGCCCGGGACAACGGGACATAAACCGTCGGCCGCATCAGGGGATCTAAAACCGGCTGTGATCTTCGAAAAACGACCCACCGGGGCTATTTGATGCGGCGATCATTTTTCCCGTCGGCTTTTCAGGGCCGCATGCGCCGCCGCTAGGCGCGCCACCGGCACCCGGAAGGGGGAGCAGGAGACGTAGGTCAGCCCCAGCTCATGGCATAACGCGATGGAGTGGAACTCGCCGCCGTGCTCGCCGCAGATCCCGATCTCCAGGTCCGGTTTGACCGCGCGCCCCTTGGCGACGGCAATCCGCATCAGTTCCCCGACACCCTCGCGGTCGATGGTGGCAAAGGGGTTGTTGGGCAGGATGTGGCGCTCCATGTATTCGATCAGGAAGCCGGACTCGGCATCGTCGCGTGACACCCCGAAGACCGTCTGGGTCAGGTCGTTGGTCCCGAAGGAGAAGAACTCCGCGTATTGCGCCAGCTCGTCGGCGGTCAGGGCCGCTCGCGGCACCTCGATCATGGTGCCGAACTTGTAGTCAATCTCCAGGTCCTCCTCGGTCATGACCTGGCGGGCCTCGGCTTCCAGCAGCTGCCGCTGGATTTTGAGTTCGTTGCGGTGCGCGGCGAGCGGGATCATCACCTCGGGGTGCACACGGCCGCCTTCCTTGGCCACCCGGCAGGCCGCTTCGAAAATCGCCCGCACCTGCATGGTATAGAGCTCGGGCACGTGAATCCCCAGGCGCACGCCGCGCAGGCCCAGCATGGGGTTCTGCTCCCGCAGGCTCTCCACCCGCTGCAGAATCCGCTCTTTTTTCTTGTACTGGTCCAGCAGCTCGTCGACCTGTTCCAGGGTGGCGGCGTGCTGCAGGCGGATCTTGATGTCCGACAACTCGTGCAGCAGCTCGAAGTGGCTGGGCAAAAATTCGTGCAGCGGCGGGTCCAGCAGGCGGATAATCACCGGCAGGCCGTCCATCGCCCGGAAAAGGCCGACGAAATCCTCGCGCTGAAAGGGCAGGACCGCATCCAGGGCCTCCTGGCGCTCGATCGGCAGGTCGGTCATGATCATCTTCTGGACGAACGGCAGGCGCTCGGCCTCGAAGAACATGTGCTCCGAGCGGCACAGGCCGATGCCCTCGGCGCCGTACTCCCGGGCGCGCTGGGCGTCGCGGGGGTAATCGGCGTTGCACCAGACCCCAAGGGTGCGAAATTCATCCGCCCAGCCCAGCAGCCTCAACAGCCACGGGTCCTTGATGTCCGATATGGTGGTGGTCAGCTTGCCGTTGAAGACCTCACCCAGGGTGCCGTCGATCGAAATCCACTCGCCCTCCTTGATGATGGTGTCGCGGAACTTGATGCGGCGCTTGTTCATGTCGATTTCCAGCGCGGTCACCCCCACCACGGCGGGCTTGCCGAACTGGCGGGCCACCAGGGCGGCGTGGCTGGTGCGGCCGCCGCGGCTGGTGAGAATGCCGCCGGCCGCCAGCATGCCGTGGACGTCGTCGGGCTTGGTTTCGGCGCGCACCATGATCACCTGGCGGCCCTCCTCCTTGGCCCAGACCTCGGCCACATCGGCGTCCAGCGCCACCACCCCGACGGCCGCCCCCGGAGAGACGTTGAGGCCGGTGGCCAGCAGGTTGCCCATCTCCTTGGCGGCCTGGATGGCTTCCAGGCTGAACTGGGGGTGCAGGTAGAAATCCACCTGCTCGGCGCTGACCCGCAGGACGGCCTCCTCGCGGCTGATCAGCCCCTCTTCGGCCATGTCCACCGCGATGCGCACCGCGGCCTGGGCCGTGCGTTTGCCGTCGCGGGTCTGCAGCATCCAGAGCTTGCCCTTCTCGATGGTGAACTCCACATCCTGCATTTCGCGGTAATGGTGCTCCAGGAGCTGGGCGATTTTATCGAATTCGTCGTAGGCCGCCGGCATCTCCTCTTTCAACTGGGAGATGTCCTTGGTCATGCGAATGCCGGCCACCACGTCCTCGCCCTGGGCGTTGGTCAGGTAGTCGCCCTCGATGTGCTTTTCTCCGGTCGAGCCGTTGCGGGTCATGGCGACGCCGGTGGCGCTGTCATCGCCCATGTTACCGAATACCATGGTGACGATGTTGACCGCGGTCCCGAGATCGTGGGGGATGTTGGCGGCCTTGCGATAGTCGATGGCGCGTTTGCCGTTCCAGCTCTTGAACACCGCCTCGGTGGCCAGCTGCAGCTGTTCCAGGGGATCTTCGGGGAAATTGCGCGCGGCCCGCCGTCGGAAAACGCGCTTGAACTCGGCGGTCACGTCCTGCCACTGCTCGGCGGAGAGCTCCGCATCGGTCTGCACCCCGGCCCGGCGGCGGGCGGCGCTCAGATATTCCTCGAAGACCTCGTCGGGAAGTCCCATGACCACGCTGCCGAACATCTGAATCAGGCGGCGGTAGGCGTCAAAGACGAAGCGTGGGTCGCCGGTCAGGGCCGCCATGCCCTCGGCGGTGGCGTCGTTGAGGCCGATGTTGAGCACGGTGTCCATCATCCCGGGCATCGAGAACTTGGCCCCGCTGCGGCAGGAGACCAGCAGGGGGTTATCGCGGTCGCCGAATTTTTTGGCGGTGCGCCCCTCGATGGCCGCAAGCGCCGTCAGCTGCTGCTCCCACATCCCGTCGGGAAAGGCGTCGCCGCCGTCCAAGTAGGCGTTGCAGGCTTCGGTGGTGACGATGAAACCGGGCGGCACCGGCACCCCGATGCGGGTCATTTCCGCCAGGTTGGCCCCCTTGCCGCCGAAAAGGCCGCGCACCGCGTCCCAGCCGCCCCCCGCGTATTTTTCGGCTTCATCGACCTCATCAAAGAGATAAACCCACTTTTTGGACATCGCTGTGACCCCTTTCATTGAAGGTTTTTGGTTTGGCATCAGCCGGGCGGGCACCCGGACTTCTCAGTCGCCAGTCGGCCGGCCCCACTGCTCGGCAAAAAGAATCTGATTCAGCGGCTTGCGGCTCCTGCGGGCCGGCGGCGCATCGGCCGCGTAACCGATCGCCAGCAGGGCCGAGACCTTGATGCGGCGGGGGATCTTCAAGATGGCCTTGACCTGGCGCTCGTCGAACCAGCCGATCCAGCAGGACCCCAACCCCAGGTCGGTTGCCTTGAGAACCATGTGCTCCATGGCGATGCCGAGGTCGATGCGGTAGTATTCAATGCCGGTGACCGTTGACCCGATCCGGTTGCTGATGATATCCAGCTGGGAGCAGCCGGCGATCACCAGCGGCGCCTGGGCCAGCCAGCGGTTGGAAACCACCGGGCGCATGGCCTGACGGCAGAGCGCCTGGATCCGGCTGCGGTCCTGGACCGCCACAAAGCGCCAGGTCTGGCTGTTGCACGCCGAGGGCGCCCAGCGGGCCGCCTCGCAGATCGCCAGCAGGTGCTCTTGCGGAATCGGCCGCGGGTCAAAGGCCCTCACGGAGCGGCGATTTTTGAGGATCCGGTCGAATGCTGACATTGGCTTTTGGCAACGGCCGGGAGTGGGCTGCCGGGGCGGCGGCCCGGCGCCGTTTCCGCGGTTGTTTGAGGGGAGACGTAGCGTCCGTTTCTGTTGGCCTGCGATCGCGGCCCCACTATAATGAAAATTCAGAATTTTTCAAGCCTTTGAAACCTTCAGGGAAAATAGCGGAGTACATCGACGCGCTGCTTTCCTCCGGCCGCTTCCAAGGACAGGTGGCCCACCACGGGGTGCTGCCGCCGGTGGCGGCAGAGTGGGGGGAGCCGGCGCGCCCCTGGCC
>JBAPYE010000470.1:0-2592 GCA_049284575.1 Desulfobacterales bacterium | reverse complement strand
TCGGGGAGGCCAGCAGCAGGTAGCGGCGGCCCACCTCGCGGGGTTGCCAGCCGGCCGGAACCTGAAGGCGAACGCCGTTCCAGGCGATCTCGCACCAGTGTCCGGAAGCCGTGGCGGTCGGCGTGCTCACGCCGGCGCTATGCGAGGGATGCGGTTCACCGGGGAACCAGCAGGTCCCAGTCGACGGGGCCGGGCGGGGTCCTCGGGCGCCCTTCGGCCGCCGCCTCCGGATGCCGCTGCTGGAAGCAGCTGCGTTCGGCCTCGATCAGGTGGGAGGCCGTCAGCTTCACCGCGTTGCCCATTTTCTCGTCCGTGTCGCGGGTGTTGTGCTGAAGGGTCAGGCTGATGCAGGTGCCGTCGGGCTCGGTGAATTGCCATTTCCAGGCGATCACCACGTGAAACGGGTCCCCGCGCCACTCGCTGGGGGCGCCGAAGCGCTGCTTGAAGCGCTTCAGCAATTGGTCGTAGAACTTGCGCGAGGACTCGGCATACTTCAGTTTGACGCGCACGATCTGGCCCGGCTGGGCGCAGGTCCCAAAGGCGATGTAGCCGCTTTTGAATTCCGGCACATCGGCGATCTCAACCTCGTGCAAAAACTCCATATTGCGCACCGGCAGTTTGCTCGCCATGCGCACACGGTCCTGAACTGCCTGGATGTCTTGACCCAGGACAAACCCGCCCAGCTCACCGGGGGTCTTGGCATCGCACACCCCCCACCCGAAAAGCAGACCGGCGGCGATTGCCGTCACAATTTGTTTGCGCATTTCCGTTTCCTTCCCTGGCAGCGGCGGTGCCATTGCGTCCCCGTTGCCGTGCGGGTCACACGCCCATCCCGCGCTCCAGTTCGGCGAGTCCGCCCGGGTCCTCGATGTTTTTTATCAGCGTGTCCATGTGGTCGCGCATCCGCTGCATGCGCAGGTGCACCAGGCTTTCCACCACTTCGATGCACTGATCCGGAAACCGGATCAGAATTTTGCGAAAGCTTTCACGGTCCAGCGTCAGGGTTTCGGTGGCGGCCGTGGCCTGGGCGCTCAGCCCCCAGTCGTAGCGTGCCAAAAGCGCCATATAGCCGAAAAAGCCCATGGGTCCAAGGACCTGCAGCGGGATCGTCTTCCCCGACTTTTCCACCGAGAGCGTCGCTTCGCCCGTCAGGATCAGGTAGGCCCGGTCGGCCTGCTGGTTCTGGCGAAAGATGAATTCCCCCTGGCGGAAGCGGCGCCTGCGCGCAATATAAGCATACAGCCGGATGATTTCAAAAGGCGTGCGTTCAAAAGGGCTCAGCTGCCTCAGATAGTCCATGTTGCGTGCGAGTTCGCTGCGGTTTTGATGTGCCTCGGCAGTCATTTTAGGGCGTCGCTCCCCGGACAAGGTCGTAGAATCTCCCCTGTCGCGCGATCAGGTTGTCGTAAGTGCCGGCCTCCACCACCCGCCCGGCCTGCAGCACCAGGATCCGGTCGTAGGCCCGGGCGCTGTCCAGGCGATGGATGACCGCCACCACCGTCTGGCGGCCCTTGAGGCGGGTCTCGATATGGTGCTGGACCCTGGCCTGGGAGGTGTTGTCGAGGCTGGCGGTGGCCTCGTCCAGGATGAGAATCGGTGTTTCCTTGAGCAGGGCGCGGGCGATCGCGATCTTTTGGCGCTGGCCGCCGGAGAGGCGGTCGCCCTTGCTGCCCACGTCAAAATCCAGGCCGATTTCCATCACGGTGTTCAGCAGTCCGTTTTCCTGCAGGGCCTTCGTCACCCGTTCGCGCAGCTCGGCCAGGGCGGTGTCCTGCTCGGTTTTGAGGGTGCCGAAGACGAGGTTGTCCAGCAGGCTGCGCGAGTAGAGGTACTCGGTGGGGCAGTAGATCGAAAAGTCGCGGTTGCCGCTGGCCTGGTCGGCCGGCCCGGGGTCTTCGCCGCGCATGAAGTGCTCGGTGGCCAGCTGGCAGCGCTGCAGCTGAAGGTGGCCGACAGTCTGAATGAATCGCTGGCGGGCGGCCACGATGGCGGCCGCCAGCGGCTGGGAGATCGTGGCCAGCTTGTGGCGGGCGGGGATAAAGCGCAGCGCCAGGAGGTAGAGATGCATCCGGTCGGCCGGGGGCAGCGCGGCGGGGTCGGTTTTGCCTGCCCGCCCCACGATCCGGGCGTAGGTCTCGAACTCTTTCGGGGCCATGGGGCTGGAGGTGAAGAAAAAGGCATCGTCGCCGATTTTCCCGAGCAGGGCGACGGTTTCAACCGCCAGCTTGCATCCCAGGTCGAGCAGGGGGCCGTCGAGGTCGTTGGCCTTCAGAAATTCATTGAAGGCAGGGTTGCGCGGCAGGTTGGAAAGCGCCCAGGCGGGGTCGTGGACGTCGCCGAAAAAAAGATTGTCGTAGATCCGCAGGTGCTCGAGAAACCGGTTGACGTTGTAGAACTCCACCGCCTGACCGAGTTCGTCCGACAGGTGGCGGTGCAGCCGGTTGCGCAGGCGCAGCAGGTCCGCCCGCAGGGGTTCGCAGCGCTCGCGGTCCAGGACGGCGTTTAAGCCGAAGCGCACGATGTCATCCGAGAGCCCCACGGCGGCGAGCATTTCCAGCTGCCGGCGGGTATCCGGCAGCGCCGGGGGCGGCC
>JBAPYE010000469.1:0-4136 GCA_049284575.1 Desulfobacterales bacterium | reverse complement strand
GGCTCAGGTCGCAGCGATCTGCCCGGTGGTTGTGTTTGTATAAACCCTTCTCCAGTGCACAGATACCAAAAAAAAAATGATCCACAGATATCCCAGACAACTGGCGAACATCAACCGGGTGAGCCGCTGCGGGCAGGAGGGGCGCACCGGGTTCAATCCGGAGTCTCTTCGCTCGCCAAACGTTGCGCCAAGGCGGCGCGCTCAGGATCCCCCGCATACTCAAACAGCACGGCGAGGTTGTGCAGCAGTTCCGGGTTACGCGGATCGGCCACCGAGGCCTTGGCCAGTTCGAAGGCCAAGCCCCGGGGGACCTCTTTGTTCAGTTCGAGCTGGTCGTAGATTGCGGCCAATTCCGCTTTACTGGGCTTGCTCCCATTTCGAAACCGATATATGAGGCCCTCCTTGAGAATGATCGACAGCTTGCTCAAGGCCTGAATTTTGGCAAAGGCACCACCGCCGGGCGGCACCCCTGGGCCCTCCTGCCAGCGCCGGGTGATGGACTCAATGCGGAATAGCTTCTCCATCGTGCCGCCCGCCAGCAAATTCAGAGCGTCAAGCTGGTCGCTAACCGCGCGCGCCTCCTCGGTCAACGCCTCGCCCACCTCCGGGACGCGGCCACTGGCCATGTAGCGCAACACCCCGCCGGCGTAGACCGCCGCCTGCAGCAACTCTCCACAGGGGCCGACACAGTGACCGCGGGTCGCTGCCCAGCCGTCGATCCCGCTTTTGGTGGCCAGACGCACCCAGTCACCCTCCCGCTTGGTGATGTAGTAGATCTCGTCCATCGGTAGGCTGGCGGTCACCGGCTCATCAATGCGCGGCCGTTCGCGTAGCTGGCCGATTGTTTCGGCCGCGCGCCGCAGGGCGGCGACCTCGGCGGCATCCAGCTGCAGGCGCTGCACCAGGATACAGCCGGGCCAGCAGTTCCCGCCCGCCCATGGCCGCCGGCAGGCGTAGCCGCCAGGTGAAGTGCTGCTCCAAGACGGGGCGCGGCACCTGGGCGTAGGTGCTGACCTCCACGCCTTTGCCCACTGCGCGAATCACGCCCCAGGCGGCCAGTTTCACGCCCTGGGCGGCGGGTCACCCGCTCGACCTTGTCGAAATAGCCCAGGTTGGAACCGGCGCTGGGCAACACCCCTTCCCTGAAGAAGATCACCCCGATGGAGCTCACCCCACTGTTGGTCAACACCTCGCGCGCCACCAGGGCGGCCACCGTGTCGCCGAGACCGCTACCGTCCTGGTCCTCGGAGGGGTGGACCCCAGAGCCCGGGCGTAATTGTCCAGATGTGCCAACGAATGTGGTGATGCGCTGGTGCACTCGACGATGGTCAGCTGGAGCTCCTCTGGCAGGTGCTTCTTCTGTAATTCCGGTGCGAGCTTCAGGGACAGGGCAGGCGCCAGGTAACCGGACAGCTGTACCACATTGACACCGGAAGGCGGATCGAAAAAACGTCCCACGGTCACCAGGTAGGGGACGCCATGCACACAGCGGGCGAGTTCCTCCGGCAGCATCTCGACGGTGCAGGTGTCCTGGTCCGGCCGGCCCGCGGTAATAATCACGTTGGCCGTGCCGGTTGCATAACCGGCCCTTTTGACCCGCAGGCGAAGGGCGCGTTGCTCGGGCGTCGGCCCGAAGGAAAAGGACAACTGGAAGCGGCCGCTCTGATCGGTGTCGCCAACTGCGAGCAAGTCGGCGGCGTGCCGCAGTTCAAGCTCCGCGCCGATCACCGGCGAATCCGTGGACACATCGAGGACCCGCCCCTTGACAATGGTCTCGGCCATGGCGGCAGCCGCAGAGAGCAGCAGCAGTGCCGGCAGCAAAAATCTAAGGCAACGCATCGCGCGGACCCAGTTCGAGTTGCAGTGTATCGGTGAGCGCGTGGGCGGCAACGGCCTGCGGACAACCGCTTTGGGCCAGCGTACCAAGGGTTCGGCCGTCCTGATCGCTCAACGCGTCGTCACGGTCCGAAGAGGGCGGCCAAACCTTCCGTCGAGGCCATAAGGTCCCGCCCGCTGTGGCCGATAGGATTGGCGGGATCATTTCCCACAACAACGTGCCTCTGGTGCACGCGGCGCCGGTAGAAGTACCGGAGATAGTTGAAATAGATCTCGCCCTTTTCCACGCAGTTGGAGCCCTGCAGAGCCGCCCCAACATCCCGGTCCGCATGGGGGGCAGTGTCTGCCGCACCCTGCAAGTATACCACATCACGCCGCGCATAGTTGCGAACGGCCCGGTCGCGCGCACCCATCACGTATTCCGGCGGGCAATCCGCACCGGCCAGACAATCGTCGACGTTGCCCAAGCCCCAGGGCCAGTCGTCGTAGCCGGTACAACCCGCTGGCACAGCGAACGAATTCGTGGTGCCTTCAACCACCCGCAGGCGGTCGAGGTAGACATAGGAGCCTGCGCTCATGGCCACGTACCGCATATGGATGCCGCGAGGGGTGGCCACGTCGTCTTCGAACCGGCTGATGGCGGCATAGCGATTGACGAATTGGCCCCCGTTGGACTGTCCAGCTATCACGATGGTCTTGAGATTGGGGAAAAGGGTAGGCTTGCTTACTCGCTCCAGCAGGGTGTCCAGGGCCGCAAAGGAACTCACGGTGCCGCTATCTGGCACCCCGTCGCCATTGAGGTCCCGCTCCACAGACTCGTTCGCATAGGCGCGGCCGCCACCCCAATAAATGAGGTCGGCCGGGAAGTCGCGCACGCCAATATGCGTGCGGTAGAAGTCGGACGTGCGGTAGTACTCATTGGATTTGATGAACTGAGGGGCGATGATCAGGGTCTCGTCTAAAGCCCCTGCGGCCGTGGCGGCAGCTAAACCGTTATCGAGGTAAAGATCCCCATCCCCGCCGGTGCCGTGCAGAGAGATGAGAATCCGAGTGGTCACGTCGCTTGGAACGTCGATCGGCCGGTTGCTGCGGTAGGGGAACTCGAGCGTCTTTCGCCTGTTTGTCCGGATCGGGAAACGTTGCGAGCAAACCCTGTTGGAGTAGTCAAAGTCGCAACCGGCCGTTGCGACCTCCACCTGGCCCCCACCAGGCCCGAAGCTTAACCCTACGGAGATTCCGAGACCCCAGTAAGCGGCTAAAACTTTTAGGGCATCGAAGCCGTGCTTGAATTTGGTCCAACCATCCTCCACAACCCCGGATGGGCTTGAAACCGCCGCGATCCTCGTGTCTCCGTCCGACACATGGATTGCGCTCACACTGGCGCTGCCGCTGGTCTTGTACCGCAGCCAAACTGTTCCGGGCCGCAGCCGACGTTCATCGACCATGACCGGACTGGGCACTGCGTAGTGGAGCCAGTTTTCCGTTGAGGGCCTGCCTTCTACAACAACCCGATTCTTCTTTTGCTGCATCGAAACGATGTCAGCGGCGTTCTCGATCTCAGCGCTGTGCCCGTGAACAAATAGGTTATGCACGTGATCTATCATGATCGTCTCCACGCTTCTTAGAAGAGTTAGATGAAGTCGCCGCCGGCTGAACTCAAATCGATACGGCGTTCAGTTCCCGCCCCCTCGAATTCGACCTTGAAGGAAATGCCCACGCCCCAGCGCGGGTGAGGGGCGCCGGAAACGGTGAACCGCTCGAAGCAATAGTCAGCCGAACTCTTGCTCAGGTCATCATGAGGGGGCTCGAGCCTCGTTTCACCGTCATATATGTGCACTTTGGTAATGGTCGCCCCGGAAGTACGGAAGCGCAGCATCACTGAGTCTAAAAGCAATTTTTTATCGTCCACGATAACTGGTGTTGGAATTGCCAGATGGAACCAATTGCTTGTATTGGCTTGGCCGATCAACGTAATCGCAGAGCCATGTCGCCTCGTACTCACCATTCGGTCCGGGTGCTCGATACGAAGGCTGTGCCCATGAATCCACATTGCGTGCGAGAGAGGCATTGTCGTCTCCTTTCATCCAAAAACAAAACATTCCAATCGTTCGTGGGGGACGGGGCTTTTTCAGTGTTTTTCTAATTCAATATCCAGTAGACGATACGAATACGCGTCCCCGGCGCCAACTTTCGAATCAGAGTCAAATCGATAAAGCGTCCGATACCACCTGTAATCCCATGACGTCGCTCCATATTTGAGATTGTATGCACGACGGGTGCATAGGTATGCGGTGTCACAA
>JBAPYE010000468.1:0-7226 GCA_049284575.1 Desulfobacterales bacterium | reverse complement strand
GTGCCGAAGGCGTAAGAAACCAGCGATTTGCCGCGGAAGATCTCCTTCTGGCGGTTGGTCACCGCGCCGCTCCTGACGAGATCCATCAGGGCGTCGGTAAAAAAGGAGGAGTGGATTCCCAGGTGGCGTTTGCCGGTGAGGTGGCGGGCGAGGGCATCGTAAAGCGGGCCGATGGAAAAGGCCAGACAGCTGCCGTTTTCGATCACCGCGGCGACGTTGGCCCCCAGGCGGTCGTAGACGTCGTCCACCGCCCAGCGCTCGAAATAGAGGGGAGGCTCGGTGGCCGCCACCAGCAGGTCGAAATCCGCCACCGGCACAAAGGTGTCCCCCATCGTGACCGGGATGGCGGGGTTGATTTCGCCAACCACCAGCGAGGCCTGTTCCATGGCCTGACGGGCGACGTCCACCGCCACCCCCAGGCTGCAGTAGCCCGCCTCGTTGGGCGGCGTCACCTGCACGAAGGCGACATCGATGGCAAGCCAGCCGGAGGCGATCAGCTGGGGGATGCGGTAGAAGCGGCAGGGGATCGGGTCCACACGACCGGCGGTGATGGCCTCGCTGGCGATCCAGCCTGAAAAAAACGTCTTCAGCCGGTACTTGTGGGATCGCTTTTGCTGGAGCGCAATGGCGTCTCCCAGGCTGACCAGCTGGATCAACTCCAGGTCCTGCAGGTTGCGGGCCCCCGAGGCGGTGAGGTGTTTGACCAGGGTGCGCGGCTCGGCCACGCCGGTGCTCAAAAAAATGCTCATGCCGGGTTCGATGCGCTCCAGGACCGTCTCGGGCGGTACGATCCGGTCTCGCCAGCGATCTTCAGACGGGGTGTTCATGGTCTACCTCCCGCTCGGGTTGCCGGACCGGGACATCCGGCGGTGGTGGACCCCCGCGGCATGCGGCCGGCAGGCTCAAGCCCCGGGGCGGCGCCAGGCGCCCAGGGCCAGCATCACCCGGAAGGGTAGCTCCACCAGGAACTCGAAGATAAAACCGATCAGAAAGAGCGCCACCATCAGCATCGACCGGCACCCGCGCAGCAGTCGGGTCGGGGTAAATTTCAAAAGCGACTCCCTGGCGGCCCGCCCGGGGTGGCGGGCGCCTCTTTTAAAGACTGCCCTTGCGCAAGATGGCGATCAAGAGCCAGATGCCCATCAGCGCACCGGCGGAAAAGAGCAGAATACCGATCAGGGAAATGCCGTAGACCAGCGGCGGGGTTTCCGAAATGACGATCAGGGCCGAGCCGATCAGCAGCGCCGCGATGATGATCGCAAAGGCGAGCCGGTTGCTGGTCTGGTCCTGGGTGGCGCGCATGTCTTGATAGCCGAGAATATCGACCTGAAGGGCAATTTTGCGCTGTTTGAGCAGGCGCGTCAGTTCCAGCAGGTCCCGGGGGAACTGCTGGGCAAAGCGCAGCAGGTCGGCCCCCATCTGCAGGCCGTCCTGGGTGATGCGCTGGGGCGAGAAGCGCGCCAATTTGACTTTTTCCAGAAACGGGGCGCTTTTGGCGATCATGTCGAAATCCGGGTCCAGGCGCGCCGCAACGCTCTCCACCGTGCTGAAGGCCTTCATCATCAGGAAAATGTTCGGCGGAATCCGCAGCCGGTGGGCCGACACCATCTCCAGCAGCTGCTGGACGATGCGGCCGATTTTTACCTCCTTGAGCGGTCGGTAGAGGTTGCGGCCCATGAAATCGGCCACGTCCCGCTCCAGTTCACGCGCGTCGGGCTCGTCGTGCCATTCGGTGAGCCGCAGCAGGGTCTGGGTGGCGAGGACCTCGTTGCGGTGGACGACCGCGTCGATGAGATCGACAAAGATCTCCCGGGTGGTGCGGTCGACGCTGCCCACCATGCCGAAATCCAGCAGGCAGATCACGTTTTCGGCCAGCACCTGGATGTTGCCGGGGTGAGGGTCGGCGTGAAAAAAACCAAAGTCGAACACCTGGCGCAGAAAAAGATCGGCCCCGCGGTCGGTGATCACCTTGGGGTCCAGCCCGGCGGCCTTCAGCTGCGCGACCTCCGAGACCTTGATGCCGGAAACATACTCCATCGTCAGCACCCGTTCGGTGGTGGTGTCGCGGTAGACCGCCGGGATGTAGACGCTGGGGTCGCCCAGGAACTGCTGGGCGATGCGCTCCATGTGGGTCGCCTCGAGGGTGTAGTCGAGCTCTTTTTCGATGGTGCGGGCGAACTCCTCGACGATCTTGACGGGCCGGTGCAGGGCGATCTCCTCGATATGGCGCTCCATCAGGGTGGCCAAGTGCAGCATGATCTCGAGGTCCACCTCGATGACCTTGCGGATTCCCGGCCGTTGGACCTTGACAGCCACCTCGTCGCCGCCCTGGCGCCGGGCGCGGTGAACCTGTCCGATGGAGGCCGAGGCCAGCGGCTGGGGGTCGAAGCGCGTAAAGACCTCGACCGTGGGGCGTTTGAACTCGTCCTCGAGGATCGCTCGGATGTCTTCGAAGGGGCAGGGCGGCACCTCGTCCTGGAGCTTGGCCAGCTCCTCGGTGAACTCCGCCGGCACCAGATCCGGGCGGGTGGAAAGCGCCTGGCCGAGCTTGACATAGGTCGGCCCCAGTTCCTCGAAGGCCATCCGGATTCGCTCCGCGCGCGTCAGCCTGTCATCGCGCGGGCGCTGCCGGCGGGAGATCATCTGCAGCCCGATCTCGATGTACTGGTCGATTTTGAGGGATTCGACCAGGTCGCCGAAGCCGTATTTGAAGAGAATCGAGAGGATCTGGCGGTAGCGGTTGAGGTGGCGGTAGGTTCGCCCGATGACGCCGATTTTGCGGATGCTCAGCATAGTCGCAAGGGTGCCCATTGCCAGCGGGCGCGGGGCGGGACCGCGGGGGGCACCGCAGCGCCGGTCGGCGCCCCCCGCGAAGGATTTATTTGAGTTTGCCCACCAGGGCGCTGGCGATGGTGTTCTTCTGGATCTCCTTGGTGCCTTCGTAGAGTTCGCAGATTTTGGCGTCGCGGTAAAAGCGCTCCACCTCGTACTCCAGCATGTAGCCGTAGCCGCCCATGAGTTGGATGGCCTCGTCGGCGACCTCCACCGCCGTGCGGCCGGCCACCATTTTGGCCATGGAGGTCAGCTTGGGGTCGATGCGGCCCTGGTCGAAATTCCAGGCCGCCTTGTAGGTCAGCAGGCGCGCCATTTCAATCTTGGTGGCCATGTCGGCCAGTTTGTGTTGGGTGATCTGGAACTGGGCGATCTTGCGGCCGAACTGCTCGCGGGATTTGACGTAATCCAGTGCCCGGTCAAAGGCCCCCTGGGCGGTCCCGAGCCCCTGGGCGGCGATCAGGATCCGGCTTTCGTCGAAAAATTCCAGCACCTGATAGAAGCCGCGGTTTTCCTCGCCGATGAGGTTTTCCGCCGGCACCCGCACGTCTTTGAAGGTGACCTCGGCGGTGTGCATCATCCGGATGCCCATCTTGACCCCTACGCTGGCGGCCGAAACCCCCGGGCGGTCGGCCTCCACCAGGATCAGGCTCATGCCCCGGTGGCTGGGCTGGGCTTCGGGGTTGGTCTGGCACAGGACCGAGTAAAAGCCGGCCAGCGGCCCCCCGTTGGTGATGAAGATCTTGCTGCCGTTGATGACCCATTCGTCTCCATCGCGCACGGCGCTGGTGTCCATGAAGGTGATGTCGGAGCCGTGGTCGGGTTCGGTAAAGCAGCCGCCGGAGAGCACCTCCCCCTCGGCCACCTTAGGCAGCCAGGTCTTTTTCTGCGCTTCACTGCCGAAGTGCAGAACGATTTCCGAGGCGAAGTCGGCCAGCATCAGGCAGGCGCCCACCGAGGAGTCGCCCCGGCAGAGTTCCTCCGCAACGAGGATGTTTTCCATCACGCCCATCCCCTGGCCCGAATATTGTTCTGGAAAATGGATGCCGATAAATCCCAGGTCGGCGGCCTTTTTCCACATTTTTACCGGGTACTCGTGCTTTTCCTCCAATTCCAGGATGATGTCTTTCTTGAACTCGCCCTTGACAAAATCCCGCACCGCTTTCTGAATCTGTTGTTGTTCCTTGGTTAACTCAAACTCCATGGTTACCCCCTTGCGTCATGATTTGGATAAGAATATGGCTGAAGCTGTCTTGCACCGGATACCCGCAGCAGGCCGCAGGTATCCAAGAAATTTCACCTATCATGTACCCCCGGTGATTGCAAGGAGATTGCTCCCGGCGCCGGGGAAAGCGCGGCCAGGGCCGCAAATCACACTTGACGGATAAACCCGTTTGCCCTAACTTAGCTTTCACCTTCCAACCACTGCGACCCTTTTTGAAAGGAACGAACACGATATGGCCTTTACAATTGCCCTGGCCGGAAAAGGCGGTACGGGGAAAACCACCTTGGCCGGCCTGCTGATCAAGTATATGGTGCAGCGCGGGAAAACCCCGGTCCTGGCGGTGGATGCCGACTGCAACGCCAACCTGAACGAGGTGCTCGGCGTTGCGGTCGCCGACACCCTCGGCAACGCCCGCGAGGACATGAAAAAAGGCAAGGTGCCCGATGGGATGACCAAAGACATCTTCATCTCCATGCGCATGGAGGAAGCCATCGTCGAGCGCGACGGCTTCGACCTGATCGTCATGGGGCAGCCGGAGGGTGCGGGCTGTTACTGCGCCGCCAACTCGCTGCTGACCAATTTTCTCGAACGGCTGACGGACAACTACCCTTTCATCGTGATGGACAACGAGGCCGGCATGGAGCATATCAGCCGGCTGACCACCAAAAATGTCGACGTGCTGCTGATCGTCTCGGACACCTCGCGGCGCGGCCTGCAGGCCGCCCTGCGGATCGACAGGCTGGCGCGGGACCTGAACATCGGGGTGGCCAAGAGCTTTCTGGTGCTCAACCAGGCCAAGGCGGCTCCCTCCCAGACCGTTTTGGAGATCATCGCCGCTGCCCACGGGCCCGAGCTGCTGGGAACCATCCCCGAAGACGAAACCATCTACGAATATGACCTGAACGGCCGACCGACCATCGAGATGCCCGAAGACAGCCCCTCGGTGCAGGCGGCGTTTGACCTCTTTGCAAGGTTTCTCCCGTGAAAGCGGGGGCGCCGAGGCAGGGGAAAGGGCGGTGGGTGCGATGCGCAAAACGGGTCTGCTGTTCGACCAACGCTACATGCTTCACGAAACCGGGCCCTACCACCCCGAGACGGCCGATCGCTTGGTGGCGGTCTTTCGGGGTCTTAAAGAGGGTGATCTGCTGGACAAGCTGCTGCTGATCAAGGCCAGCCCGGCGGAGCGCAGCTGGATCGAGATGGTCCACGACCCCGCCTACATCGACAGCTTCAACGATGCCTGCGTTGCCGGCCGCAAGGAGTTTCAGCATCCCGACAACCAGATGTGCTGTGATTCCTTCGATACGGCCCTGCTGGCCGTGGGCGGTATTCTGGACACCGCCGCGTTCATGATGCGCGGCGAGATCGACAACGCCTTCTGCGCCGTACGGCCCCCCGGCCATCATGCGGAACACGCCAAGAGTTTAGGCTTCTGCTATTTCAACAACATCGCCATTGCCGCCCGCTACCTCCAGCACGAATGGGGGATCCAGCGGGTGGGTATCGTCGATTTCGACGTTCACCACGGCAACGGCACCCAGCACATCTTCGAAGACGATCCAACCGTCTTCTACTACTCCATCCACCAGCACCCCTCGTTCACCTTTCCCGGCACCGGCCGCGAGTTCGAGCAGGGCTCCGGGAAAGGCTTCGGCTTCACCAAAAACTCGCCGGTATTGCCCGGTCAGGGGGATGCGGAGTACAAGCAACTGATCACCCGGGATCTGCTGCCGGCCTTTGCAAAATTCGCCCCGCAAGTGATCTTGACCTCCAGCGGCTTCGACGCCCACGTCGATGATGAAATGGCCGATATGCGGGTGTCGACCGAGGGGTTTGCCTGGATTATGCAGACCATCGTGGATCTGGCCGAAGACCACTGCGGCGGAAAGCTGATTTCCATCCTCGAAGGAGGATACAACCTCAAACGCCTGCCGGAACTGATCGCCGGGCATGTGCGAATCCTGCTGGGCCTTGGGTGATCCCCCCCGCGGACCGGCTTGCCGCAAGGCCTTAGGGCGTCGGCCAAAAGCGAGGCCGCACCTCGCGCCCATTGCTTCCGCCCGCCGCTCTTTATCGACCGGTCCCGACCGCGACCTGGGCGGGTGGATGGCGCTTGTGGGCGGACCCAGGTCCGGCGCAAGATCGTGGCAGCAGTGATTGCCGTAGCCCCTACACCAGACTGGAGGAAACCATGTTTGTCAGCAAATCAATGACCGGGAAGGTCGTCACCACCACCCCCCAAACGCGTATTCTCGACGCCCAGAAGACGATGGTGGACAAGCAGATTCGCCATCTGCCGGTGGTGGAGGAGGACGATCGGCTGGTGGGGATCATCACCGACCGCGACATCCGCAGCACCCTGCCGCTCTCTTTCATCCAGCAGGCCCTGCCGCCGGAAGAGCGCGAGCGGCTGGCCGCTCTTACCGTCGGCGAGATCATGACCCGCAAGCTGATCACCGTTTCCCCCACCGACACCATCCAGGACGCCCTCCTGATCATCCAGCAGCACAAAGTGGGGGCGCTGCCGGTGGTGGACAGGAACCAACGCCTCAGGGGCATCATATCGGTGCGCGATCTGCTGCGGGCCTTTATCAACGTGCTCGGCATCGGGCAGCCCGGCACCCTGGTGGGCATTCTGGTGGAGGAGAAGATCGGGCAGCTCAAGCGCATCGTGGACGCCATCACCGAGGAGAACATCTCCATCGGCAGCGTGCTGGTGGCCCGCTACTGGGAGGAGGGCAAGCGCGCGGTGTTCCCCTATCTGCTGACCAACAACGTCGCCAAGGTCAAAAAGAAGCTGGCGGCCATGGGCTTCACCCTGCTGGACCCCATGGATTGGTGCATCGACCGCCTGCCGCCGAAATGACCCCTGCGGCCTCTTTTACTTCGGCGGCAGGCGCCGCGAGCCCCTACGACGAGCTGTTCATCTACTACCTCAAGGGGTGCCTGCGACCCGAAAACGAAGTCTTCGGCGAAGCCTTCATCGGCAACTGGGAAGAGGACGGCTTCGCGTTTCTCTTCTTTTCCAGGCCGGCCGCCGATGCGATCGCCCGTCTGTTACGGCGCCAGCCCGGGCTGGCGCTGATCGACAGCTACCAGATGACCTATGCCGACTGGCAGGGCGCACACGACATCGCCTTGCAGACCGAGCGCTTGCAGGTCCATCCCC
>JBAPYE010000467.1:0-8767 GCA_049284575.1 Desulfobacterales bacterium | reverse complement strand
GACCAGCACGACGAGCAGGCCCAAGCCGAAGAGCAGGTATGTGCGAGGTTGGTTTTTCATGAGAGCGCTTGGCGTACACCCCACGGGGTGTGGTTCTGGGATCTGGTCCGTGGGGTCAGGTGGATTCCGATACGGTCGGAGACTGCGGCCGGCGGGTGTCTGCGGCCGCGGTCAGGCCAGGAAAAGTTCGGTGCTGATGTAGCGCTCGCCGGTGCTGGCGAGGATCACCACGATGCATTTGCCGGCGGCCTCCCGGCGCCGGGCGATCTCCAGGGCCGCGGCGACGGCGGCGCCCGAGGAAATGCCGCACAGGATGCCTTCCCGTTTGGCCAGTTGGCGGGCGGTCTCAAACGCCGCCTGGTCGCCGACCGTCAGCACCTCATCGATCACGCTGCGATCCAGCACCTCGGGGATGAAGCCCGCCCCGATACCCTGGATTTTGTGGGGGCCGGGCGCTCCGCCGGAGAGCACCGGGGAGGCCTCGGGCTCCACGGCCACAGTCCGCAAGGCTGGTTTTCTGGCCTTGATCCCCTGGGCGACGCCCGTGATGGTGCCGCCCGTGCCCACCCCGGCGACCACTATGTCCACCTGACCTTCGGTGTCGCGCCAAATTTCCTCGGCCGTGGTTTCCCGGTGGATTTTGGGGTTGGCCGGATTTTTGAACTGGTTGGGCATGAAGGCGCCGGGGTTTTCGGCCAGCACCTGTTCCGCAGCGGCAATCGCGCCACCCATACCCTTATCCCCGGGGGTCAGCAGCAGGTCGGCGCCCAGGTGCTTGAGCAGCTTGCGGCGCTCAACGCTCATGGTAGCGGGCATGGTCAGGCACAGGCGGTAGCCTTTGGCCGCGCAGATAAAGGCCAGCGCGATGCCGGTGTTGCCGCTGGTGGGCTCCACGATAAGGGTCTGCGGCCCGATCTGGCCTGCGGCCTCGGCGGCGTCGATCATCGCCGCGGCGATGCGGTCCTTGACGCTGCCCAAGGGATTGAAAAATTCCAGCTTGGCCAGGATTTGGACGTCCAACCCGCGGGTGATGCGGTTAAGCGCTACCAACGGGGTGCCGCCGATGGTGCCCTGCACATTGGCAAAAATCTTCATGGGGCCTCCCATTTCTTGGCGGTGCGAGATTTCAGAAAGTCACGTTCATATTAGCGCCCCTTGGCGGCGACCGCAAGGGGCCGCCGACAACAAACAGCGGGCGGCCGACCGGATGCCAGCGGCCATTGAATTTCGACCCTGCCTGGATTATGGTGCGCCTTAAAAGGAAATGACCCTATCGGCGACTGAACTTGAAAACGGCCGGGGGGGGGGCGGCCTTCCAACGGCAGCCCCCTAGTCATGATTCTCACGAAAGGAGTTGCAGATGGGCTGGCATATCTCCCCCGCGATCGGGGATATTCTTGAAAAAGGCGGCGGGTTTTCCGGCATCAGCCGCGAGGAGGCTCTCACCCTGCTGCGCTTGCCGCTTCGGACGCGCGAGGTCTATGCCCTGATGCAGACCGCCGACCGCATGTCACGGCAGCAGTTCGGCGATAAGGGCGAAAACCACTTTCACATCGGCGTCAACCTCACCCCCTGCCCGCTGGACTGCAAGTTCTGCTCGCTGTCCGCCGGGGCCGGTATTTTCACCGAGGCCGTTGAATTCGAGGAGTTGCAGATCGTCGCCTGGGCGCGCGAAGCCGAAGCGCAGAACGCCGACGGCCTGAACATCATGACCACCGGCACCTTCTCCTTCCAACGGCTGCTGGAGATCGGCCGCCTGCTGAAAAAAACGGTTGGTGTGCCCCTGGTGGCCAACACCCGGGACATCAACCACAAGGAAGGCGAGGCCCTGCTGGAGGCCGGGTTCGTGGGGGCCTATCACGCCGTGCGGCTGGGCGAAGGACGGGACACGCCCCTGAAACCGGAAAAACGCATCCACACTATCCAGGTGTTCCGGGACGTGGGGCTGCGCTGGATGAACTGCGTCGAGCCGGTGGGGCCCGAACACCCGCCGGAAGAGGTTGTGGGGCTGATGTTTTTGGCCCGCGACTACGGGGCCACTTACAGCGGCGTGATGCGCCGGATCAATTTTGCGGGGTCCCCCATGACCGGCCACGGCATGATCAGCGAGCTGGAGATGGCCCGCATGGTGGCGGTCTCGCGCCTGGTAATGGGCGATGTGCCCCGGGCGCACTGCACCCATGAGCCCCACAGCGCTTCCCTGCTGGCCGGCGCCAACCTCTTTTTCCCCGAGGTCGGCGCCAGCCCGCGCGACGGCGAGGCCGACACCGGCAAGGGCCGTGGGCACAGCTTGGCGCAGTGCCGCCAGATGCAGCAGGAGATGGGCTGGAACCCGGACCTGCCGTCCAACTGTTTCGTGGCCGCGGCGGCCGCCGCGCCGTCGCAACCCTTCGGGGCGTGAGCGCTCGCCTTCTATTCAGCCTTCTGCTGAAAAATAGGGGGATGCCGTTATGAAACCATCTGTTTCGGTCTGCTGCAGTTTCGTGATCCTTGCGTTGCTCTCCCTCCCCGGTGTTTCGGCGGCCGAGGAGGTTCGGGTGGGGACCTGGAAAACTCCCCAGACCATCCAGCCCTTTTTCTACGCGCAGTTCTTGCCCGCCGACACTGACCTGCGGATCTTCGCCTTCACCAACCCGGCCGACCAGAAGACCGCCCTGCTGGCCGGCAGTTTGGATATGTGCGGCACCACCTTGGCCCACGCCATCCACTCCGCGGCCTTGGGCGAGCCGGTGGTGGTAGTGGCCGCGCTGTGCAACAAGAGCTCGGCCCTGGTGGTCCAGAGGGGCGGGTCGATCCAGGGCGTGGCGGATCTCAAGGGTAAAAAAATCGGGTATGTTCCCGGTACCATGCACGAGATCCTGTTGCGCGAAACCCTCACCCGTCAGGGACTCACCCCGGAAACGGACGTCCAGTTGACCCGGGTGGATTTTTTTGACATGGGGCTGGCGCTGGCCCGCGGGGGGATCGATGCCTTTCTTTCGGGGGAACCCTTTCCCACCCTGGCGGTCCATGAGGGTTACGGCCGGATTCTCGCCTACCCCTATTTCGACGAGTCGATCGGCACCATCAACGCCGGTATGCTGGTCACCCGCAAGGCCATCACGGAGAATCCCGAGCGGGTCACTGAATGGGTAAAGGCCCACGCCCTCGCGACGCACTACCTGCTGAAGCATCCGGACCGCTGGCTCGAGAAGGCGGCCAGCTTCGGCACCGAGCGCGCTGTCTTGGACGCGGCCGCCCCCAACATGGAACTGGCCTGGGAGATGGACCCCGCTTTTGTCTCGCGTGCGCGGGCACTGGGAGACCGCATGCAGGCCTTGAAACTGATCGACCGCCAGCCGGACTACGACACGCTCTTCGATCTTTCCTTTGTTCAGCGGGCCCGGCAGGCAATGGCGCCATAGACCTTCGACGGCCTTCTTTTTCTATCGTCTTTTGGGCGGCTGAAAAGGCCGCTCGGGGCGACCCTGCCAATTTGGGGGTGCCGATGTTTTATGCCCACCACAGGGCGCGCCTGAGCTCGCGCCTGCTTCCATGGACCATCCCGGTGGGGGTGTTGCTGGCGTGGATCTTTGTCAGCGAAAGCGGGCTTGCGCCCCCTTACCTGCTGCCGCACCCGGTGAGTGTGCTCAAGTCAGGCCGCCTTTACATTTTCGGCCCGACCGGTGCGGGTCCCTATGCCGGCCGCTTTATGGGGGACGCCTGCGCTAGCCTGCTGCGGGTCGTCCTGGGCTTCGGTTTGGCTGCCCTGGCGGGAATACCGCTGGGGGTTCTTTCCGGGCGGCTGGCGGTTGTCAGAGAGCTGATGAGTAACCCGGTCAACGCCTTGCGGGCCGTACCGGGCATTTGCTGGCTGCCGCTGGCCCTGGTGTGGTTCGGGATCGGGGTCAAAACCACGGTTTTCCTGGTGGCGTTGGCGGCCTTTTTCCCCATCTACCTGAATGCGGCCGCCGGCGCACGCCAGATCAACCCATTGCACTACCAGTCAGGCGCCATGATGGGCGTCGGTCGTCTGCGGGGTGTGTTCGCGATCCTGATTCCCGGGGCCATGCCCCAGATCATCTCCGGCCTGCGCCTGGGGCTGGGGATCGCCTGGGCCTACCTGGTTCTGGGAGAACTCACCGGGGTGCCCGACGGCCTGGGGGCGGTCATCATGGACGCCCGCATGCTGGGACGCATTGATATTATCGCGGTGGGCATCATCATCATTGCGGTTTTCGGGCGTCTGAGCGACCTGGGGCTCAAGGCCGGCCTGCGGCTGTGTTTCAAAAGTGCGCGGAGAATCCCATGAAGCCGCGTTTTCAACTTCTCACCGGGCCTCGGGCGGAGGCCGCCAGCCCCCCGGCGCTGGCGGTTGACGGCCTCGGCAAGGTCTTTCCCTCAAGCGGCCCCTTGCCGGTCTTGCAGGACATCAGCTTCACCGCTGCGCCCGGCGAATTGATCTGCCTGCTGGGGCCCAGCGGGTGCGGCAAAACCACCCTTTTGAACATCATCGCCGGCTTCACCCCCGGCAGCAGCGGCGCGCTCAGCGTCCATGGCCGCCCGGTGACCCGCCCCGGGCCGGACCGCTGCGTGGTCTTCCAGGAGGATGCGCTCTTTCCGTGGCTGACCGTGGCGGAAAATATCGCCTTCGGGCTCAAAGGCCGGACCCGCGACCGCCGGCGGATCCGCACCGAAGTCGACCGCTTTTTGGCGCTGGTGGGCCTGCAGGCTTTTCGTGACTACCTGCCGCGGGCGATTTCGGGGGGCATGAAACAGCGGGTCGCCCTGGCGCGGGTCCTGATTCTAAACCCCCGGGTGCTGTTGATGGACGAACCCTTCGGCGCCCTGGATGCCCAAACCCGGGAAGAGATGCAGAACCTGCTGCTGTCGCTGTGGCACACCTTTGACCACACCATTCTCTTCGTCACCCACGACATCACCGAAGCGATCACCCTGGCTGACCGCATTCTGGTCCTCGACCGGCACCCGGGGCGCCTTCGCAGGGTGGTGGATGTACCGCTTGCGCGACCCCGCAAAAAGGAAAGCGATGCCTTTCATCAGTTTTACCGCCGGCTGCGAACGATGCTCCAGAATTGAGGGGCGCCGCGGTTGGGGGCAATCAAGGGCGGACTTTGGGGTTTTTGGGGAGAGAGCCCGCCTGGAAAACGCTCAGAGGAAGGCTTCAAGGGATCTGAAAAGAAGCTTGTCACAGGGGCTTAAACCTGGGTATAGTCACCCGGAATGGGTTGTAAAAAACACCCGGATCAGGTGTCATGCCAAATCAGGCGCGCTGCATGAAGGGGTGCCCACCAGAAGCGTGAACATGGGCAACCGGACATCAAAGAAGCAGGGATAGCGCAAAAATCGCTGGCCGCAAAGCACGTCGATTAGGTCATCGTTTCCCGCCCCGTCGGGCCAGGAAACGATGATGTGGGCAACATGCGCGGATCGGGATTCTCCTTTACTGCTTGTCGTAGAGTTTGATCAGCTCATCGGTGAGGTCGATGGCGTCCTCGTGGTAAAGCACCCGGCTGCGTTCCAAGATAATGGTGTAGCCTCCTTTTTTGGCGATTTTTTCTAAAAGACCGGTCACCGCTTCCTGGATCTGTTTGAGCTTTTCAACCTCAAATTTTTTGAAATCGTTGGAATAGGTCCTCTGGAGCTGGTTGAAGTCGTTTACCTGGCTTTGGAATGCGCGCGCTTTCTCCTCCTTGACCTCCTGGGTCATGACCTGGGCTTCGGCTTCCAGCCGCTTCTTCTGGTTCTCCAGGTCCTGGCCTTTGGTTTTGAGTTCGGCCTCCATGGCCTTGCCTTTCTGCTCGATTTCCGCCTTGGCGGCCTGGCCCGCTTTGGAAGTCTGCAGTACCCGCTGAAAATCGACGACGCCGAATTTGGGGGACGCCCCGGAAGCGACCGATGCCAGGGTCAGGCAGAAGACAACTGCCAGGGATGTATGAATCAATGCTCTCATAAAATGCCTCCTTGATGGGATGTGGCGCAAAATAGGCGCCGAGTTTGGAAAGGGGAAAAACGGTGTATAAATGCCACGGCTGGGCTGGAAAAACAAGAGGGGAGGAAATTTTGATGGGGTATGCCGAAATTTCCGCCTGCACCGCCTCCCGTCTCCCCGGCCTGAGCCCTGGTCCGGGGGTTGCGTCCCTCCGCTTGGTGCGGAAGTGATCAAAAAAGGAGGGTGTTTGTTGGCCGCCCGCTGCGCCCGGGATGCAAACACGAAGGAAACCGTCCAGGCGGTCTTCCCCGACCCATTCCGGAGAGGGCACCGCGATGAAAACCGAAAGCGTCTTTTTGACTCTCGATCAGGCCGTGGAAGCGGTCTGTGTCGATTTCCGGCAGTATGGTCCGCAGCTGCTGCTGTTCTGCGAGGTTCTGCGGCTGATCTCGGGCGGCAAAACCCGCCTCCGGCCGGACACCCGCAAAAAGGGGGTCTGGATCAGCGTTTGCGGTCGCAAGAACATGCGCTGGCTGGAAGGCGGGGACTTGGTGGCACATCTCTGTGGGGCGCTGGCGCGCGCCCGCCTGGACCCGGCAAAGCTGGCGGCGGTCTGCGCCCGGGTCTTTCAAACCCGTGCTTTCCCGGCGGTGGCGCCTGAAACCGGGCGGGCGGGGGTCCGCATCGAAACCGGCATGCACGCCTTCTCCTGTCGCCAGTGCGGACGGTGCTGCCGGTTTCTCGACTACCACAACGATGTCAGTGCGGCCGATGTCGCCCACTGGCAGGCCATGGAACGCAGCGACATCCTGCACTGGGTGGGCGTCTACCGCCGCAAGGGCGCTCAGCCGGTCTATCGTATCTGGGTCGACCCGGCTACCGGCCGTGCGGCCGCGATATGCCCTTTTCTGACGTCGGATCCCCCCGGGAAGCGATGGGTCTGCCGCATTCACGACGCCAAACCGGAGATCTGCCGCCAGTATCCGACAAGCCGCAAGCATGCCCGCATGACCGGGTGTCCCGGTTTTGACAGCCCCCCTCGAAAATCCGGCAGGGGTGTTGCGGGGCTGACGGCGCCCCGGTCGGCGGGGGCAAATGGGGCCGCCGCGGCTTTTCAGCGCCGCACGGCAACCTGATTTTTCACGATCTTCGCACGGCTCACCCGGCCGGTTTGCCATCCGCACCGCCGGATGTTGCCGGTCAATCATCACCAGAAAGGAGACAACATGAAGGCTATCTTAAGACTTGGGGGATGCGCAGTCGTCGTTTTGGCACTGATCGGGGCGGCATATGCACAGTTTGCCAAACCCGAAGAGGCTATCGCCTACCGCAAGGCGGTGATGAAGCTCACCGGCCATCATTTCAACAGTTTAGGGGCAATGGTCAAGGGGAGCACCCCCTACGACCAGACAGTGGTCGCCTCGGATGCCCAGGTGGTGGCGATGATGGCCGGCCTGCCGTGGGCGGCTTTTGCCGTCGCTGGCAGCGATCAGGGGGACACGCGCCTGAAATCATCGGCGCTCAAAGAAAACGACAAGTTCATGGCTGCGGCGAGCGCCTTCCAGACAGCCAGTAGGGCGCTGAGCGACGTCACCGGCGGCGACGAAGGCGCCGTCAAGGCCCAGTTCGGTGCCGTTGCGCAAACCTGTAAGGGATGCCACGGGGTTTTCCGCAAATAGCTGGCGACGCCTCTCGGCTGCAGTCCGGTAAACGGCTGAAACAGGCGAGCACCCGAATGCCTTTTGAAAAATGAGGGAATTTTTTGGAACAATTTGAAATATCCGGCGACACCATTGAACTCAACAAGCTCCTGAAAGCATCCGGTCTGTGCGATAGCGGTGGTCTGGCCAAGCAGGTGATCATCGGCGGTCGGGTCAAAGTAGACGGGTCGGTGGAGTACCGCATCAGGCGCAAAATCACACACGGACAAACGGTCACGTTCAACGGCCGCACGCTGGGTGTGGGGTGGGGGCCGGCAGGCCCGCAAAAAATAGAATAGACGGCCGATGGTTGTCGCCGGTCATGGTTTGCCGGGCCTTGCACCATCCTGCAGGTGTGTTGCGGCCGGCAAAATACGCGGTTGGGGGCGGGTTTACTCAAATTTCGGATGGGGATGACGTCACCCGAACCCGGACATGCAGGCGGGTGCCGGCAAACCCCACGTTGGTCAGGGGGAGGCTGGCCCTGGTTCCGTCACGGATACCCGGAGAGAGGCTCAGCTCAATGGTTTGTCTGGATGAGATCCGACCGCGCCCCCTGCAGGCCGGGCAATCGAAAAAGGGGCCGGCCCCGCGGCCGCCGCAGTGTCGGCAGGGCTCAGCCACCTGCAGGGTCACCGGGTAACTGCCGCCCCGGATGGCCTCCTGCGGGGACAGAAGGATCTCGATATATGGGTCCTCCCCGGGGGGCTGCGTCTCTTCCCCGCTATTGAAAATCCCAGGGAAAAAAGCCTTCAGGATGTCATGGGCCGGTCGGGTTTCCCCACCCCGGGGGGCAAACCCCTCAGGATTCCGGCCGCTGGTTTTGCGCACAGGAGGTGCGGCCCGTCGCTTCGCCTGATCGGCCAGGGTGGCATCGTAGTCCCGGCGTTTGTCAACATCCGAGAGGGTGTCATAGGCGTTGCGGGCCTCCAGAAACCGTTCGGTAGCTTCTTTGGACTTCGATTTGTCGGGATGGAAGCGCTTGGCGATCTGCCGGTAAGCCTGCTTGATGCGCTCCGGGCTGGCTGTGCGCGTGATGCCTAATATAATATAGTAATCTCTGGGCATTTGAACCCCCAAAGACATTATTGCGGGGCGGACCTCCTCGGCCAGAGGAAACGCCCCGGCCTTATGG
>JBAPYE010000466.1:0-2964 GCA_049284575.1 Desulfobacterales bacterium | reverse complement strand
GGCGGGCTGGAGTCCTTCCTGACGGTGCTGGATTCCGAGCGCGAACTCTTCACCGCCAAATTGGACCTGGCCACGGTGCAGCGCGACCAGCTCCTGACCCTGGTGCAGCTCTACAAGGCCTTGGGGGGCGGCACAGAACCCATCCGAAATCCCCCCGAACTAAACGCCGCCGCCGGAAGCCCCTGACCGGCGCTTTCCGGAAGGGACGCCAGCCGGGGCGGACGAAACCGACGCCGCGCACGCGCTCGCAGCTTTTAACGGCTCTGGCGCTGCGACCGGGTGGTTTTCGACCTCCCGGCACCGCAGCGAAGCGAAGCGGGCGACACCCCTGTTTGAAACAGGGGTGTCGCCCCCGTCACCACCACCCGCGCACTTTTCTACCCGGCCTAATCGTGATGAACCGGTAAGAAGTCAAAATCCAGACGGTTTCGAAAAAAGCTCCAGGATCAAGGCGCGCAAATCTCGGGGAGTGAGGCGTACTTAAGGTACGCCGCAGCGACTTCGAGATGCAGCGCAACGCAGAAATTGGGCTTTTGCAAAACCGTCAATCGTTGTATTTCTCCATCAGGTTCTTCCGGGATTTTTTGTACTCCTCTTCGCTCAGCAGTCCCTTCTTGTAAGCATCCGCCAAATCCTCCAACTCCTGGCCCAGGGTGGTCGTGGTCGTCATTTGTTTCACGTCGGCGCCGCCCCCGCCGCATCCAAACATGGTACCGCAGAAGACCAGCACGAACACAACCGTCAGAACTCTCATCAGTTTCATTTTCTTCGATCCTTTTTTTTAGGTTTTGACTGGAATGCCCCCTGCACGGTAGGGGATTTTTTTTAAAGCCGCTAAGGAGTTTCAATCCTGATCATGCGGCAGCGATCGGACAGGATCTCATTTTGTTCGATATCGGTGTTGCCGTGGGAAATGAGTTCGATCACCCTTTCATCCGAATCATAATTGCCATGGGCGGCGATCGGGTTGACAACATCAATGCCAAAAGCGTTCAGTCTGCCGGCGACATTGATGTGGATATTGGTGACCACCGGGCACATTCTGGAATCCAGGTAATGATCCACAAAATCCTGGGTGATTGAATAGCTCAAGAGATCGTTGGGGTCGGTGAAGGCCACGATATCCAATTTTTTAAACGCCCGCCTGGCAAAATTCCGGCCTCCTTCCTGGCAGTAGCCGTCGATCTGCCCGACAACCTTGGGGGCCGGCAGACCGATTTGCAACAGCGGCATCTGGTTGGACAGCATAAAGACCGTCATCTCTTTGGCCTGCATTTTGGAAACCAGGGCGGGGTGGCCGGATACAATTCGATCGTCGCGCAGCGTTTCGACAATCTCCCCCAGCGCGTCCATGATGATGCGGCTGCCCAGACTGTGGGTGATGAAGACGATATTGTACTTTTCCAAACTGCTCAGCCGCGCCAGCGACGAAAGGCTGCAGACAGCGCGCTGTTTGGCGCCGATCGCCTCCCCTTCGCCGCTGGCCAGCATCCAGCAGATGGCTTGTTGGGTGGCCGTCAGAATGAGGTTCTCCGGGTCGGTGACATAAATCATCGGATCCGGGCCGACATCGTTCAGGAAGGCCTTCATGGCATTGTTGAACGACGCCCTGCGATGCGCGAATTCACCGGAAGTGTCAAAATCCAGCACCCGCTTGCGCTCCGCGGTGATGTCCGACCAGGTCAGTTCGTAGAAGTCGAGCTTTTGGGATGCGTCGGGATTGCGCATGGTGATGATGCGCAGATTGGCCAGCCTCTGATCCGGCTTCCCGGGGTTCATGATATCGATGTCGTTGGGCTTTGAAAAATTGTACAGCCCCAGGGAGCGCGCGATATTCTCGCTGATGATGGCGGAGTGTCCGGGGCGATGGGTCCCGATGCCGTGCACGATCAAGACCTTGACGACTTCGCCCTTTTCCAGATAGGAAGCGATGCCGTTGAACTGACTGCCGCGGATCTCACATTGACGGGTGTCCTCCCTTTCCAGGTTTTCGATCACCCGGGAGGCGACCCCTCTGCCGAAGGAATAACAGCCTGTCAGGGAGAACAGCATCACGATCAGTAGCAGTTTTCTCATTGGCGAAAATCCTAAAAATCAACCCGCGCTCGAGTCCCCACCCAGGCCGGAAAACAGCGGCGTATTCCCCGGTCGGCACCAAAGCCGGCGTCCTTCGGAACTTCAATAGGGCGTGCAGGTGCCGAACCCGGCCACGGCCGCCAGGTCCCCGGAGGCACTCAACACCATCTGGCCGGAATCCTCCATGATGGCGATGGTCCAGCCGTAACCGTCCCGGACGTCCTCCCGCCCATCTTCCGCACCCTGAACGATCAGCTTGCCGTCAACCCGCTTGACGCTTTCGATCCGACTCTTGCGGATTTCATCGCCGGTTTTTTTGTTTTGGATCGTTTTCTGTTTGACGTTGATCCACAAATAGCGCGGCAGGTTGATTTCCTCGACCGCCAGCGTCCGGCACCCTTCGCCCAGCAGGCACTCGTTGACTTCGATCACCGTGCAGACCAGCGGTTTGGATCCGTCAAAGTCTTCGGCCGCCGCCGTTAACGGCATCGCCGGAAGACACAGCAGCGCTGCAAGCACAACCAATATTCTGTTCATCTGATCCCTCCTCGTCATATCAAAATGAATGAAAGCCACGCCCCCAGCCCGTCGGGCGGGCCAAAACCGGCCTCGCGCACAATCGCTGGCCCTTTGGCGCGGTGGCGCAAACGCTTAGCTTCAGGGGCAAGCTGCGACCGGCCGCTGGGTCGATCGGAGGTGGCCATCAATTGACGGTGTAACCCTTGCCCTCCAGACAGGTTCGGAAGGCCCGGTTGAAACGGTTCCGCGCGGCCGCCTGGGAGGCATTCTCCTGCTGCGCCCACTGCCGGGTGGCCTCCGCCTCGCGCCGATTTTGATCCGAACGCCGCATTCCGCCAAACAGGGCCCCGGTGGCCGCGCCGACGGCGG
>JBAPYE010000465.1:0-2594 GCA_049284575.1 Desulfobacterales bacterium | reverse complement strand
GCCGATATCGGGGTTGCCCATGCCCAGGTCGATGATATCCTCCCCGCGGTGCCGGGCATCCATCTTGATCTGGTTGACCGTGGCGAAAACGTAGGGGGGAAGGCGGTCAAGTCGTGAGAACTTGGTCATTTTTCCAAACCTCGTTAACGATGATGCCGCGCCATCCGCGGCGTGCGTATGTCGCTTTTTTGTCGGGTGCTGGCGGCTGCCTTTCAGCGTCCCGTCGGAAAGAAGTCCTAATTACCCCAAGAGGCCGTCGATGTCAAAAAATTTGTTTTGACTTTTAAAAGGAAAGGATTTATTTTCAACGGTCTATGACGATTTACACCCTCTTTCCGACCATGTGGCGGTGGGTCTGCCGCCGTCCAGCCTTTCATTACCTTGCCGCCGCAGTGCCCGGGGGCGTCCGCGTGCCGGAAATGCCATTCAGCCCACAGGGGCGATCACGTTCAGCTTTCAGCGGGAGATATAGATGAGCAAGTCTTTGACGTATGCCGATGCCGGCGTCGATATCGACAAGGCCAACGATTTTGTGGCGACCATCAAGGATATCGCCCGGCAAACCCCGCGCACCGGTGTAATGGGGGAAATCGGCGGTTTCGGCGGCCTGTTTTCGCTCAACCTCTCCAACCTGGAAACACCGGTTCTGGTGAGCTCCACCGACGGGGTCGGCACCAAGCTCAAGATCGCCTTTATGATGGACAAGCACGACACCGTCGGGATCGACCTGGTGGCCATGGTGGTCAATGACATTGCCGTCCAGGGGGCCAAGCCGCTCTTTTTTCTGGACTATCTTGCCATGGGAAAGCTGGATACGCGCATCGCCACCGACGTCATCGCGGGCGTGGCCCAGGGCTGCAAGATCGCCGTCTGCGCCCTGATCGGCGGTGAAACCGCCGAGATGCCCGGTTTTTACGGCGGGGGCGAGTACGACCTGGTGGGGTTTTCGGTCGGCGTGGTGGACAACACCCGGATCGTCGACGGCTCCGAGATCCACGTGGGCAACAAGCTGGTCGGGGTCGCCTCCAGCGGCGTCCACAGCAATGGCTATTCCCTGGCGCGCAAAATCTGCTTTGAAACCCTGAAGCTGAAAGTCGACTCCCACGTGCCGGACCTGGGCCGCACCATCGGCGAGGAGTTGCTGACCCCCACCAAAATCTACTCGGAAACCATCCAGAACATCATTCGCGACCTGCCGGTGCTGGGGCTGGCGCACATCACCGGCGGGGGCATTCCCGACAACATCGCGCGCATCATTCCCAAGGCCTGCAGCGTGGTGGTCTACAAAAATTCCTGGGAGATTCCGCCGATTTTCCAGTTCATGCAGGCCGCCGGCAAGGTCTCGGACATGGAGATGATGCGGACCTTCAACAACGGCATCGGGTTGATCGCCGTGGTGCCGGACCGCGCCGCCCAGGACCTGGTCGAGCGGTTGAACGGCATGGGCGAAAAAGCCACCATCATCGGTGAAATCGAAGAGCGCAAGGAAGGCGAGGCGCGCGTCCGCTGGGAGGTGCGCTGATGGGTGCGTCGGACAAGGACAAACCGCGGAGCAACGGCTTCGTCCGCTGGTGGCGCCGGCTGTTGGCCTGGGTGGCGAGGGGCCAGCAAAAACAGCCCGTCTGCACTTCTTGAGGGGTTAAGCCGGACCACACCCGGCGGGTGTGAGGATTGCGCTCCGGGCGCCGGCTTTGGCAGCGCCCTAAATACTGCGTTATATTCCGGCCGGGTCACCGGCCTTTTTTTTGGGGTAAAATCGATGACGGCGCAAAGGTTCCAGCCGCTTCCCCTTGCGCTCTTTATGCAGAATGGGATTTTGACGGGTACCCCGGGGCTGGGCGGGGAGTTGACAACTCCGATTTGCCTCTGTTCATTTTCTTTTCCGGAAAAGAAAACGAACCAAAAGAAACCGCCCTCGCCCCGGGGCCCTGCGGGCTGCCCTGCGCTTCTCGCAGCCGGCGGGCCCTGTGGAACTCGCTTACGCTCAAACAGCCACAGGGCCTTTTTCGCCGGCTGCTGCGATGCTCGGCCCGGGACAACGGGACATAAAACCCAGGCGGCATCAGGGTACGAAACGGTTTGGTTTTTGACTTTTTGCTGCCTCATCATAGCGTGTCTTTTAGGGGGCGGCGGGCCGTGCGATCTGGGCGGATGTCGCTGACGATGGTCACCGGCAGGTGGCGCCGCGGGTCGCTGATGACGACCTCGTCGCCGGGCGACAAGGGGTTTTTGACTTTGACAAACCCGCAGGCCAAGCCCTTGGGCGTGAACTCCGGGGGCCGGTCGGGGCTGGCCACGCTGAGGATGCGGCCTTCGTGGGTGCCGATGCCCATGTCGGTGGCGCAGGTCAGGACGGTGCCGATGGCCTCTCCCCGGCTGTCCAGGACCCGGGTTTGGCCGTCGGTGGTCACCTTGCGCAGGTCGTGCCCCACGAAGGGGTAGGTGAAATCGGCGTCGGGGTTCGCGCGCAGGGCGTCGGCCCCCAGAAAATTCTTGGTGAAGGCGCTGCGGTCCTCGTTGTAGGGCAGGGCAAAGGGCCAGGGGTGGTTGATGAACGGCCAGGGCCCGATATCCTGGTGCGACAGCGGCAGCAC
>JBAPYE010000464.1:0-2148 GCA_049284575.1 Desulfobacterales bacterium | reverse complement strand
CCGGCCTGGATAACCGCGTCCAGGTCGCCTGCGCCGGCACCCTGGACGCAAGCCGTGCTCATCAGGGCTCCCGTTGCCAGCAGCAGACGCCAAACGACTGCCGTAATTCCCTGCCATATGGCGTTTTTCCGATATCCTCGCTTCTCCCAGCGGCTCATTTTACGCATCGTAACGATTCCTTCGGGCTGTTGGTGACCACCCGGCTTTATTCACCGCCCGCTGCGCTCGAGGCGCAAAGAGTGCCGGGAAAACAAGATTACTCTTTGGTGTGCAGCAAAAAAACACAAAATTTTCAAAAATACAAACGCAACGCGCTCCGCTGAACCGCCATCAGCCCCCGGTGGCCTCGGGGTCGCGAGCCGTTTCCGGCGGCGTCTCGAAGTCTAAGGTGACCTGGTAGACGCCGTGCACCAGCCGTGCCTGCAGCGCGCAGCCCTCGACTTTTTCGAAAACCCGCAGCATGCTTTTGTTCTGGGAGAGAACATCCGCGGTAAAGCCCCTCAGCTGCCGCTCCCGGGCGAGGCGGGACAACATCCGGCACAAGAAGGTGGCGATGCCGATACCCTGGTAATTTTCGTCCACCACGAAGGCGAGTTCGGCATACGGGTCGTTGAGGTCCTGTCGGGCGAATCGGGCTTCGGCGACCACGCGCTCGTGGCCGGCCTCGCCCACCAGGCCGACGATGGACAGTACCCGGCTGTAGTCGACGTTTACGTACTCCTGCATGCGGGCGTGGGGCATGATCTTAAGGGGCGTGAAGTAGCGGGTGTAGACCGTTTTTTCCGAGAAGCGGTAGAAGAGGCGGCGCATTTCCTCCTCGTCCGAGGGTTTGATGGCCCGGAAGCGCACCGCCACACCCCCCGCGAAGGTGTGCCGCGCGGCGATTTCGGCCGGGTAGAGATGCGCACTTTCCGCCAGGTAGATCTGGTCGGGGTAGATGATGCGCCGTTTTTTGGCCTCCGCCACCAGGGCTGCGCGGTCATCGGGGTGGGCGATGTCGATCAGCGCCTGGGCGCGCTCCCGCACGCTGCGACCGCTCAGGCTGACGATGCCGTACTCGGTCACGATCATGCTCACGGCTTCCCACAGGCTGAACTGGTTGGGGACCTCGCGCACCGAGACTAGAATATTCGGCTCTCCCCTGCGGTTGCGGCTGGGCAGGGCGAAGATGGTCCGCCCGCCTTCCGAGAGCAGCGCACCGTTGAAGAAGTCCACCACCTCACCGGGCCCGGAGCCCACGTTGCCCTTGCCGGTGTGCAGCGCGATGCGGCCGGAAAGGTCCACCTTGCGCGCCGGCAGGACCGCCACATAGCGCGGGTTGCGGCTGATGTGCAGGGGGTTGAACACCCGGTCGATGGGCTGGAATTCCACCAGCGGGTTGTTGTCCAGCCAGGCCATCAGCGCGCTGGTGCCGATGGCGTAGGATGTCAGCGATTTGCCGGGGTAGGTTTGCTGGAAGCGATTGGTCACGGCGCCGCAGGTGACCAGGTCCATGAGGCTGTCGAAGAAAAACGGGGTGTGAATGCCCAGATCGCGCTTGTGGGTCAGGTGGCGGCTGAGCGCCTCGTACAGCGGTCCGATGGAAAACCCGATGCAGCTGCCGTCCTCGATCGTCGCGGCCACGTTGGCGGCCACCTTTTCGTAGACGGCATCCGGCTTCCAGCGGTCGAAATAAATCGGCGGCTGGGCGGCTTCCACCAGCAGGTCGAAGGCCGAGATGTGGACAAAGGTGTCACCGAAGGTCCGGGGCACCCATGGGTTGATTTCGCCCACCACCAGCGAAGCCTGCTCGATGGCCAGTTTGCCGGCATCGATGCACACCCCCAGGCTGCAGAAACCGGCCTCGTTGGGTGGGGTGATCTGAATGAAGGCGGCGTCGATGGGGATCTGGCCGGAGCGGATGATGCCGGGGATCTGGTAATAGCGGCTGGGGATGAAATCGGCCAGCCCCTCGGTAATGGCCTCGCTGGCCTCCCAGCCGGTAAAAAAGGTTTTCAGCCGGTATTTATCGGAATCCCGGGCTTTGAGGGCGATGGCGGCCCCCAGGCTGACCAGCTGGAAGAGCTCCAGGTCCTTGAGGTTGTGGGCCGTGGATTCCCGCAGATGTTGCAGCAGCGTCCGCGGCTCGCCCACACCGGTGCCGATGAA
>JBAPYE010000463.1:0-3454 GCA_049284575.1 Desulfobacterales bacterium | reverse complement strand
CCGGTCAAAAAACTGAGCAAACTCAACAACACCATTCAGCAGGGGCTTGCCGGGGTGGACCGCGTGTTCGAGATCCTCGAGCAGACCTCCGATATCCGCGACCCCGCCCGCCCGGTGGCGATTCCGGCCGGCGCTCATCGGATCACCTTCAACGACGTTTATTTCCACTACGACGCGAAACCCGTCCTCGAGGCCATCACCCTGGATGTGGGCCCCGGCGACATCCTGGCCCTGGTGGGCATGAGCGGGGGGGGCAAAACCTCGCTGGTCAACCTGATTCCGCGCTTCTATGACGTCACCCAAGGGGCGATTTTGATCGACGGCATCGACATCCGCGCGGTCGCCGTCAGCGACCTGCGCCGGCAGATCGCCATCGTGACCCAGGACCCGATTCTGTTCAACGACACGGTGCGCAACAACATCGCCTATGGCAAGCCGGACGCCACCGACGCGGCGATCGAAGCCGCCGCCCGGGCCGCATACGCATGGGATTTTATCCAAAAGTTTCCGGAGGGCTTCAGCACCAACATCGGCGAGTTGGGCGGGCGTCTGTCCGGCGGGCAGAAGCAGCGCATCTGTATCGCCCGCGCGCTTCTGAAAAACGCACCGATCCTGATTCTCGACGAGGCGACCTCCTCGCTGGACTCCGAATCCGAGGCGCTCGTCCAGAAGGCGCTCGGCAATCTCATGCGCGGGCGGACCACCTTCGTCATCGCCCACCGCCTTTCCACCATCGGCTATGCCCAGCGGGTGGTGGCCATCGTGGACGGCCACATCGCGGAGCAAGGCACCCACGAAGAGCTCCTGGCCGCCCGGGGCGTCTACCACAAGCTCTACCAGATGCAGTTCAACGGCGACGACGCGGCGTGAGTGCGCACCCCGGGTCGGCGCGGCCGGCAAAGCCCTGATCCCAGCCATGAAGACCAATATCCTCATTCATCGCTACCTGTTCACCGAACTGCTGCCGCCCTTTGCGATCAATCTGGCGTTTTTCACGTTTATCTTTCTGACCAGCCGAATCCTCGATATCACCAACCTGGTGATCAACCATGGCGTCGGGTTGCTGCCGGTGCTCCTGGTGGTCGTTTACACGATCCCCTACTTCATGGTCTACGTCATTCCAATGGCGGTGATGATGGCGGTTTTGCTGACCTTTTTGCGTCTGTCCAGCGACAACGAGATCGTGGCGCTCAAGGCCGGCGGGGTGAACGTCACCGCGCTGCTGCCGCCGGTGGCGGTCTTCTGCCTGCTGGGGGGGCTTCTGACCGCGTTCATGTCCCTCTACGGGCAGCCCTGGGGACGGTGGTCCGCCAAGCAGCTGGTGGTTCGAATCGCCGCCAGCAGCATCGACATCGGCCTCAAGGAGCGCCAGTTCAACGACACCTTCGACGGCATCGTGCTTTACGTCGGCCAGGTCGACACCCAGACCCGCACCCTGCGGGACGTGTTTATCGAGAACCAGCAAGAAGACAAGCTGGCCAGCACCGTTGTGGCCCCCCGGGGGCAGCTGCTGCGGTCGGCGGACGGGCTGACCTGGCGGCTGCGGCTTTTTGACGGTACCATTCATCAGGTGGACCTCCAGGGAGCCAAGTCCAACGCCATCCGCTTCGACACCTACGATCTGACCCTGAGCCTGGATCAGATGCTGCGGGCCGAGAACAGCCCATCCAAACATCGGCGCGAAATGAATCCGGCCGAACTGGGGCGCTATATCCGCGAACATCGGGACGCCCGGGATGCCGGGTATTTCAACGCCCTGATGCGCTACCACAAGATGTTTGCGATTCCCTTCGCCTGTCTTGTGCTGGGCTTTCTGGCGATGCCATTGGGGATGCAGGCCCAGCGGGCCAGCCGGTCATACGGCCTGGCGCTTGGTCTGGTCTTTTTTCTGCTCTACTATCTGCTGCTCTCGGCGGGCTCCGTCTTTGGTGAAAGCGGGCGATTGCCCCCCATCGCGGCCGTCTGGATGCCCAACATTGCGATGGCGGCCGTGGGGGTCTTCCTTTTTGTTCGCATGGCCCGGGAGCGCCCCCTGCGATTTGACCTGCCCGCCGATTTGCTCGAGCGCTGGGCGGGCGCCTGGCGCCGCCTGAGGCGCCGTGGCGGCCATTAGGGAACCGACGCATGCTGATCATCAACGCCTACCTGACCCGTGAAATCTACAAATTCTTCTGCCTGCTGCTGGCGGTGGTGCTGGGCGTCTACCTGATTGTCGATTTCTTCCAGAAACTCGATGATTTTTTTGAAGCCGGTTTGCCGATCAGCCGGGCGCTGGTGTATTTCGCACTCAAAATGCCCTTCATCGTCGCCCAGGTGCTGCCGGTCTGCATCCTGCTGGCGGTGATGATCGTCTTTGGGCTGATGAACAAGAACAACGAGATCACCGCCCTGCGCAGCAGCGGGGTCAGCGTCTACCTGCTGCTGCGGCCGGTACTGGCCGTAGGGTTTCTGGCGGGCGCGATCCTGTTCTTTTTTTCGGAAGTGGCGGTACCGGTCAGCACAAACCTGGCCAACAAGATCTGGCTGGAGGAAGTGCAAAAAAAAGGCGCCGCGGCCACCCGGCAAAGGAACATCTGGGTCAGGGGCAACCGCGAAATCATCCATGTCAGTTACTTCGACCGGGTCAAAAAAATTGTCTTAGGCCTGACGATCCACACCTTCGACCGCGATTTTCGCCTCGTCCGGCGAATCGACGCCCGCGAGGCCGTTTTTCACGACGGCCGCTGGCAGCTTTCGCAGGTGTTGGAGCAGCGGCTGGATGAGGCCAGCGGCGGCTTCCAGGCCGAATTCGCCCCCGAGAAGACCGTCCGGATCGATCTCCTGCCCGCGGATCTCAGCCTGGTGGCCAAGAAAGCCGAGGAAATGAGCTTTACGGAGCTCCTGGCCTATATCCGGGAGATCCGCGCCGATGGCTACGACCCCAGCGATTACCGGGTGGACCTGCACGCTAAACTGGCCTTTCCGTTCACCTGCCTGATCCTGCTGGCCGCCGGGACCGGGATTGCCCTCAGAAGTCAGCGGCGGGAAGGGCTGGCAGCCGGTGTGGCCTACGGTATCGCCATGGCCTTTACCTACTGGATGGTATACAGCCTGTTCATTGCGCTGGGATACGCGGGCGTGATCCCGCCCCTGATTGCCGCCTGGGCGACCAACCTGATGTTTCTCTGTTTTGGCGCAATTACCCTGCTCAATGCCCAGTAGCTCGGCGGGTGCGCACCCGATACCCTTGGGGGGGTGAGATGCCGATCCTCTACAATTTTATGCTGCATCTGGCCCTGGCGGCGGCTGCCCCGGTGCTGCTGCCGCTGATCCTGCTGACCCCACGGCGGCGGCGGACCGTCTTGCAGCGCCTGGGAGTGGCCGATCGTCCGCCCCGGATGCCGGCGCGGGCCGATGCGCGCCAGGGGCCGGTGTGGGTGCACGCGCTCTCCGTGGGTGAAGTCATTTCCGCTGT
>JBAPYE010000462.1:0-3274 GCA_049284575.1 Desulfobacterales bacterium | reverse complement strand
TTTCTGCTCCCTTCAACCGGTCAGCTGCCGGCGCTGAAGACCTCGCGGCCGGCCACGAAGGTGCGCACCACCTCGGCGACGCGGCCGCGGTCCTCGACCATGACCAGATCGGCGGCTTTGCCGGGTTCGATGGCGCCCGTAAAGCCGTCAAGACCGGCGGCGCGGGCGGGGTTGAGGGTGATCATGCGTACGGCTGCCGGCAAGTCCAGGATCTTTTCGCGGCAGAGTTGCAGGGCGGCGTGCAGCAGGGACATGGGGGCGTAGTCCGAGCAGAGGATGTCGCCCAGGCCGGCGTCGATCGCGTCGCGCCCGGAAAGATTGCCGGTCAGCGAAGCGCCGCGCAGGACATTGGGAGACCCCAGGGAGATCAGCATGCCGTGGGCGCGGGCGGCCCGGGCGGCCTCCAGGTTGACCGGAAACTCGGCCAGCGTCACCCCCAACCGGCTGACGGCGGCCACCTTGTGGCTGGAATCGTCGTCATGGCTGGCCATGCGAATCGCGTTGTCCCGGCACAGGCCGGCCAGCTGCTCGAGAGCGGTCCAATCGATCTGGCGGCTGGCGTCCAAACGGCGTTCGATGAGCCGATCCACATGCTCGGCAGAAAGCCCGCGGGCCTTGGCGTAGTAGGCCCGAAAGTTGCCCACGTCGGAGAACTGGCCCTGACCGGGGGTGTGGTCCATGAGAGAGAAGAGATGGATCAGGCCTTGGCGGATGAGCTGCTTTACGTGCGGCAAGCCTTCGGCGTTGGTGATCTCGTAGCGGGCGTGGACATAGGTCCGCGCCCGGAAACCGGCTTTCAGATCCTCAAGGTGGTGGACCAGAAAATGGGTCATTTCCGCATTGCGGAAAGCGGGCTGTTCATCGCTGCTCAGAAAGCACAGGCAGTGATAAATGGCCGTTACTCCGCAGGCCACGAGCTGCTTGTCCAACTCGTGGAGGGCGACGTCGATGGGGAAGCGCCCCCCGGGCCGGGGCTGGATGGCGTTTTCGATGACGTCGCTGTGGATGTCGATGAAACCCGGCATCAGCAGGCGGCCGTGGCCGTCGATTTCCACCGCACCCAAGGCCGGACCGGGCCGCGTGGCAATGTCGCAGATGATGCCCTGGGACACCACGACGGCGGCTTCGGGCAGGACCTCCCGGGGCGTGACGACCCGGACGTTGCGGATGATCATGTCCGGGGGGGCGATCTTGTCGGGTCTCATGAATGGGCTTCCTTCTCCGGCATGGCATAAACGTCGTCCATCAGGCGGTCCATGATCGACCGGTCGTGGAAGATGGCGATCATGGTGGTGCCCCTGTGCTTCATCTCCAAGAGCAGCTCGAGCACGACCTGCAGGGCCTCGGCGTCCAGGGAAGCCGTCGGCTCGTCGAGCAGCAGCAGCCGCGGGGGGCGGATAACGGCCCGGGCCAGGTTGACCCGCTGCTTCTCCCCGCCGCTGAAGGTGGCGGGGTAGGCATCGTGGAGGCGGGCGTCGATTTTAAGCCGCTCCAAGAGCGCGCCGGCCCGCACACGGGCCTCGGCGCGGGGCAGCCCCGCATTCACCAGGGGCTCGGCCACCACGTCGACCACCGGCACCCGCGGCAGCACCGAGAGAAACTGGGTCACATAGCCCATCTCCCTGCGCCGCAGCGCCAACACCCGGTTTTCCGGCAGGTCGGTGAGATAAACGCGCCCGAACGCTTCGGAGTCGTAAGCAATCCTTCCTGAACTGGCCCGGTAGGTGCGGTAGATGCACTTGAGCACCGAGCTTTTACCGTGCCCGCTGGGGCCCGAAAGTCCCATGGCCGTGCCGGCGGGGACCGAAAAGGAGATGCGTCGGAAGCCGACGATCTCTTTGCCGTTGAGCACGTGGGACACGAATCGCTTTTCCAGGTTTTCGACGCTTAGCATTGGCCCGCTGTGATGCTCCTCGTTTTTGCTCGGGTCAGGCCCTGGGGCCGACTTTGGGGGACTGAATGGCCTTTGCGCGCGATTTTCAAAGCGCCGAAGTCACCAGCAACTGGGTGTACGGGTGCTGGGGGTCCTCGAGGATCTGGTCGGACAGACCCTCCTCGACGATGCAGCCAAAGCGCATCACGAGGGTGCGCGAGGTCAGCAGGCGGATTACCCCGAGGTCATGGGAGACCACGATGGTCGCCACCTCCAGCTCCTGCTGCAGGCAACGGATCAGATCCAGGACCCGCGCCTGCACCGACACGTCCAGGCCGGTGGTCACCTCGTCCAGCAGCAGCACGGCCGGACGGGTGGCGAGGGCCTTGGCGATCTGCACCCGCTGCTGCATGCCGCCGGAAAAATTGCGCGGTGGTTCGTGCATGCGCCCCACCGGCACCTCGGTCTGGGCCAGCAGGTCGGCGGCGCGCTGCTGCATTTTGCCCACATGGCGCCATCCGGCCATCAGCAGCCTTTCGGCAATGTTGCCGCCGGCGCTGACCTTCAGGCGCAGCCCCATACGGGCATTCTGGTAAACGATGCCCATGCGTTCGCTGCGGATCCGTCTGCGGTGAAACGCGCTGAGGGCAAAGAGGTTTTGGGCGGGATCGATTTCCAGTGCCGCCCCGGAAAGCGGATTTGGATTCAGGTTCAAATGGAATTGCCCCTCGGTGGGTTCGAAATCGAAATGAAGCAGGCGTACCACGGTGCTTTTGCCGGACCCGCTTTCGCCGACGATCCCCAGTACTTCGTTGGGGTAGAGCTCGAAGGATACCTCCCGGCAGGCCAGGACCGACCGGCAGCGGGGGCATTGGTTGGCTTCCTGCGCGGCCCCGGTGAGCTGGCGGCAGTCGGGGCATCCAGGACCGTAGCGTTTGGTTAGATTGCGGACCTGGAGGATCGCTTTCATCTGTTTTTTTCCTCTGGTCGGTGAGGTCTTTGGGCTTTCTGGCTGCGCGTTTTGTCGCAAAAGGCGGTGTCTGAGCAGGTATAGACGCGCCGGCCGGTCTGATCGTCGACCACCTCGTCCAGAAAGGTGCCACTGGCACCGCAGCGCTCGCAGCGTCGGCCATCAAACGCCTCGACCCGAAAAGCGAAGTCTTCGAAGGAAAGGGGTTCCACCCGGGTATGGGGCGGAATGGCGTAAATGCGCTTTTCCCGCCCGGCGCAAAAGAGCAGCAAGGCCTCGCCGTGGCTCAGCTTGGGCACGTCCCAGCGCGGAATCGGGCTGGGATCCATGAGATGGCGACCATTGACGATCACCGGATAACGGGCGCCCACCGTGATCGCCCCGAATTTGACGATGTCCTCGTAGAGGTAGAGCCACATGCGGCTGTAATC
>JBAPYE010000461.1:0-1817 GCA_049284575.1 Desulfobacterales bacterium | reverse complement strand
CCGGACGGCACCACCTACAATGCGTATCTGATCGAAGGCAGGGATAAAATTGCTCTGCTGGACACGGTCGATCCCCCCATGGCCGATGAATTGCTGGCCCAACTGGCCGACGTGCCTAAAATTGATTTTATCGTCTCGCACCATGCCGAGCAGGACCATTCCGGCACCATCCCGCGCGTGTTGGAACGCTTTCCGGAAGCAAAGGTGGTCGTGACCCCCAAGGCCAAGGGCATGCTCATGGATCTGATGAAGATCCCGGAAAACGCCTTTGTCACCGTTCAGGACGGTGGCACACTGTCACTTGGTGACAAGACGCTGAGGTTCATTCACACGCCCTGGGTGCACTGGCCGGAAACCATGGTGACCTATCTGGAAGAAAGCAAAGTTCTCTTCAGCTGCGATTTTTACGGCTCGCATATCGCCACCACCGATCTGTTCGTAACCGACCAGGGCCGGGTGCATGAGGCGGCCAAACGCTATTTTGCCGAAATCATGATGCCCTTTCGGGCCATCATCGCCAAAAATATGGAAAAGCTCAGAGGCTACGACATTCAAATGATCGCCCCGAGCCACGGCCAGATCTACGACCAACCGGCCTGGATCCTGGAGGCCTACCAGGATTGGGTGACCGGTGCCCCGCACAATGGGGTCGTGCTGCCCTTCGTCTCCATGCACGGCAGCACCCGGCAACTGGTGGACCGCCTCACCGCCGCACTCGTCGGGCACGGGGTTCGCGTGGAGCTCTTCAACCTGGCAGTCACCGACATCGGCAAGCTCGCCATGGCGCTGGTTGATGCCGCCACCATCGTCGTGGGCGCGCCCACCGTTCTGGCCGGCCCACACCCCCTGGCCGCCTATGCGACGCTGCTGACCAACGCCCTGAGGCCCAAGGCCAGGTTTCTCTCCATCCTCGGGTCCTATGGCTGGGGCGGCAAAACCGTGGAAACCCTGGCCGGCATGATTCCCAACCTGAAGGTCGAGGTGCTGGATCCGGTCTTGTGCAAAGGGGTTCCCGCGGCATCGGATTTTCAGGCGATAGACAAACTGGCCGCCACGATCGCTCAAAAACACAAAGATTGCGGATTGCAATAGGCTGAACCGCTAAACCATCGCCGATGGTCGGCGAACGAGTCAAAATATGACCCAAGCTCGTTTTATTTCCACGTGTACATGAAGTACACGTGGAATTGCAATGACCCCCAGAAAGGAGAAAATCATGTTTTGCTTTCAATGTCAGGAAACGGCCAAAAACTCCGGATGCACCGTCAAAGGCGTTTGTGGAAAACCCGAGGAGACCGCCGATCTGCAAGACTTGCTGATCCATGTTTGCAAGGGAATCGGGGTCTATGGCGAAAAGTTGAAAGAGACGGGAACGGTTGACAAGGACGCCGCCCATTTCATCACCAAGGCCCTTTTTACCACCATCACCAATGCGGCCTGGGACGACGATGCCATCATCGAACGGATCAAGGAAGGCCTGACGGTCCGGGATGCGGTCAAGGCCAAGGTCGGCGCCATGCCCGGCGCGCTCCCCGATTGCGCCACCTGGGCAGCCACCGACAAGCAGGCAATCATCGACAAGTCATTGTCCGATGAGCTGCGCATCACGGCCGCGCCCAACGAGGATGTGCGCTCCCTGCGGGAGTTGCTGATCATCGGTTGCAAGGGGATTGCCGCCTACGCGGATCACGCCGCCATTCTCGGCTATGAAAAGGACGAGATCAACGGGTTCCTCATGGAGGCCCTGGCCTCGACCACCAAGGACCTTTCGGTGGACCAGATGGTCGGTCTGGTGATGAAAGCCGGCGAGACGGCGG